>CAIQUX010000189.1 GCA_903875055.1 uncultured Bacteroidota bacterium | reverse complement strand
ATTTGTTCTAAACAAAATAAGCATCGGCATTTACCACTATATATGTATTTAAAAGAGTTTGGTCTACCCTGACTATCGCATTGCTATTCTACAAACAAAGCCACGCCAACCTGAATCATATAGATTAACCAGTGAGAAGGAAAAAAATGGTACCTACTTTGAAACTTGATGAATGTTGAAGACCGCTTTTATTTCTTCACCATCCCTTTTAAGACAGCTTCACTTACTTTAACAGGATAGGCATTTTCCAGGCTTTTGATCCATTCCTTTTCGAGATACTCCTGATATTCGGAAATCACATAGCCTCGAGCTTCGCTTAATGTCTTTTGCGAAGCGGAATTAAATACTTCCTTGACATTGACCAATGAGTAAGTTCCATCTTCATTTTTAAAATAAGGTGACACTTTTCCTGCTTCAAGTTTTACGCTGGCAGGGAATTTTGTTTTTTCAAATTTACCGGATTCGTAAAACACTTTATTTTGAGTGCCGTCACCATTGGCGGCTTTCACGATTTCTTCAACCGATTTATTTGACGGATTATTGATTTCTGTTACTACCCTTTTAGCCACAGATTCGTCAACCGCCTTATAAATATCTCCAGTGACGGCAGGCTGCCACATGTATTTGCTTTTGTTATTATTATAAAATTTATCAAGACCTGCGGTGTCTGACGAAGCCTTGCTCCAGACCATGCGGTCGGTCAGTTCAAACAGCATGATTCCATCTCTGTATTCAGTGATCAGGTTACGGTATTCTTCATTTTCATCGATTAGTCTGTTCTCCTGAAAATCCATCAAGACCTTATCGGAATAATTCTTAAACAGAGCTCTCAGCGTGCTTTCTTTCTGGCCGTATATTTTTCCTTTCGTATACGTTTCAATATAGTGGGCGAAATCTGATTGGTTGAATGTCACTCCTGTCATCTGAAACAAAGGTTTGCTAAAACGTTCGTAGTCATCGCCCTTGAAACTTCCATTCCGAACGGTTGAATCAGGTATTGCGTTCAATAATTCGGTCAATGCTTCCGGATGGTCAACATAATTGACCTTAACTTTGATCTTGTTGGTGAATAACTGACGTGCGGTCTCAATTCGTCCGTCTTTTTCCACTCGTTTTGTAATTTCAGACTTAATGGAATCATATGGGCGCAGCGGTATTTTCTTAATCAGCTTAATGATATGAAAACCATAATCGGTGCGGATAGGGATACTGAGATCCCCTTTGTTTTTCAAGGCGAAGGCTGCGTCTTCAAATTCAGGCACCATTTGGCCTACACCGAATGTAGCCAATACGCCTTCGCTATTTTTTGAAAATTTATCATCAGAATATTTGGCTACAAGACCTTCAAATTTCTCGCCCTTTTTCAACATTGCCAATACAGAATCAATACGAGCTTTAGCTGACACTTCCCCTTCCTTACCAGAGCTCTTCTGAACGGCTGCCATTATCTGGCTGACTTGTATTTCTCCACGTGAATTTCTTTCTTCTGTTTTTTTCAGCAACTGATATCCATAAATTGTTCTGAACGGTTTTGATATCGAGCCGACCTGTGTATTATAAGCGGCTGTTTCAAAAGGATAAACGACTTGTAAAGCGGTTATGAATCCTATATCGCCGCCATTGACTGCCGATTGCTTGTCTTCACTGACCGCTTTGGCCACGGTGGCAAAATCAGCACCGTTTGACAGCGCTTTATAAATACTGTCAATACGAGTGAACGCAGCTAATGTATCATCAGAACCACGGGGTACGCTTATCAGAATGTGTGAAACCCGGACATCTTTTTTCATTCTCTCGTAGGCTTCCTTTACTAATCGCTCAGTCACTTCCTTGTCGGTCAGATAGGTCTTTGACAATTGTTTTTTATATCCGCCTAATTCACCGCTTATGGTTTCGAGTGTATCCAGTTTCATCTTTTCGGCTTCAGCCACTTTCATTTTGAATCGGCTGTACAAAGTCAGATATTCACGCAGTGCCTTTTCACTGAAATCCGGTTTCTGGTTATTGATGTTCTTGGTATACATCCGCAAAAACTCGCTCTTTCCCACCGGTGTTCCTCCATAGGTGAATAAGGTGGCATCGGCTTGTTTTGGCTGAGCAGATGTCTGCAAACTCATGGAGGTGATACACAGTAAAGCTGCTGAATAGATAATTCGTTTCATTCTGACTTAATTTATTTTTTGTTGTTGTTATTCTCTGTACCGGACGTGGTAGTTTTCTTCTTTTTTTCAAGCCATTCGATCAATCCAAGAAGATTGGTGTGATCAATTCGTTTTCCACGAATGATTTTCTGATCATCAAGTAAATAGATAGTAGGCGTACTATACACATCATAAAAGTCTCTGAACTTGGTGGTTCGTTGCGGATCCGATACATGAATCCATCCATCCGTTAAGTTGTGCTCTTTGATGTATGTCTTCCATTTTTCAGTTTCATTATCAGCCTCTACAGCATAAATCTTCACATCATATTTTTTCAAAGCTGCCTGATACAATGAATCAAATTGCGGCATTTCTTTTTGACAATGTCCGCAGGTAGGAGACCAGAAAATAACGACCGTATATTTAGCTTTGACAGATGACAATGGAATGACTTTCATTCCTGATGTATCGAGCATACGTACATCCATAGCAGGTTTACCTATCATATTCGGGGCGATATCACCGGCACGTTTTACATACTTTGACAGTTGCGCTGAATCAATCCAGGTAGCTTTCCCACGCATATAGTAGTTTTCGACAAGATATACAAATGCCTCATCCAGTCCCATCACTTTACTGGTCTCGGTCCAGCGTGTCAAATACCATAGTGTGTATTTGAATATTTCGTCATGTCCGCTAGTTGCAGCCAACAAGGTATCACACTCTTTGATCACGGAATCAGGAACCGGCACCACAAGTTTGGTCAAGTAATCATCGAGTTTACGTTCGTATAGCGGTGAATAGATCAAACGGTCGTCATGCAAATCAAATTTATCCCAGTAATGACTTTTGTAAAATAAACGCGGATAAGATGAATCTTTTTTACCATCAGCCAACTGAGGTAATTCAGTCGGAATTTCAGGTTCCTCGACTGCGTTGAAAATTTTAGACATGAAACTTTTAGGGTTTTTTTCGATGAAAGAAGCCCTGTATGTTGTCAGTTCCTTCCCCTTGTCTTTCATCTTATCCCGTATTGTAGCTGTATCTTTCTTAGTCTTGGCATTTGACAGATCTGATTCCAGTTTCTGATATCCTTTCCCATAATCCACCAGGAACAGCTGATATCCATAGAAATCGGTATTCTCAGT
>CAIQUX010000188.1 GCA_903875055.1 uncultured Bacteroidota bacterium | reverse complement strand
TAACCAAGGGGGCAACATCACCGGAATGAGGGGTCAACATAAAACGGATTAGGGGTCAACATGGTCCGGAATTTATACCTATAAGGTTTCTGAAACCTTATAGGTTTATGTACACAACCCTAGCCTTTGTAAATAAAATAAACACTTTCGCCATGGTTCCTGTCTTCACGGACCAATTTCTGAGTTTCTTGTCGACGTCTTATTTCTGCACTGTTTTGTGCAACTTCGTCAGATCAAACCCTTTTGCTGTTAATCGTGAAAGGATCTGCTTATACACAGTATCGTTCAAATGAGATGTTCGTGATAAGATCCACAGGTATTTCTTCGCCATGGTTCGTGTCTTCACGGACCAATTTCTGAGTTTCTTGTCGACGTCTTATTTCTGCACTGTTTTGCGCAGCTTCGTCAGATCAAACCCTTTTGCTGTCAATCCTGAAAGGATCTGCTTATACACAGTATCGTTCAAATGAGATGTTCGTGATAAGATCCACAGGTATTTCTTATTGGGGTGACTGACCACAGCATAACTATAATCCTCGGCCAGATCGATAATCCAATACTTGGCTTTGAAAGGCCAGAAGAATTGGACCTTCAGTTTGGCATTCCCCGACCCTTCTTCTACAAAGGCTTTCCCTTTGATATACGATTCTTTACCCTGCACACTGTCATTATTGCATCGGTTCTCTACGATTACATAGCCTTTATCGCTGAGGGTGTATTCGGCGGTGGTACAATGACAACCTTTTTGAAATCGTTGCGGATAAGAAGCGATTTCGTACCATTTACCACAGTATTTATTCAGGTCTACAAAAGAAACGGTTTGAAGTGTTTGCGCTTGAATTTGGCTTGATGTCATAATTAGAAGAATAAGTGTGAACACAACTGGCAGATATCTACTTGTCATGCATTTTTGTCTGATATACATGCCTTTTGCTATCATTGAAGAATTATTGTGGTTTTCAGGCACAAAGGTCAGTATATATCGGTTACAACTTCTGCAAAACAATGTAAATAAGTTATAGGATTCTTAGATAAGGATAGTTGAAGTATAATCTGTATTGGTTACAAGTCGCAGACATTGCGCCAGCCGTTGTCTTTAAATACATATAGCGCTAGTGGGGAATTTAACTCCGGAATAAGTTAAAAGCGTCATGATGATTACCATAGTCATACGCACGAGATGCTGACGCTCAAAAGCCATCGCCTCAATCTCGAGCTAGTAGGTGCCATAGTCATACGTTTGTCGAGACACATGCGGAGAACAAAATTTTTGGTTAGAAATGATACGTTAATTCACTCCCTCCTACCCCCAAAAACCTGAAAAGTTCAATTTTAAAAATCGAAAAATTACCTTTTGGGCCCCCGAAATTGTCCCAGTTATAGCCATTTCTCCCCGCTGAATAAAAATAATGCTCGCTGAATAAAAAGTGCTTGTGTGGTTTGGAGGGTTTCCTATGTTTGGTATGGAAAGAATGCTGAAACGGGGTAAAAAACGGCGCTATTTGAATCTGATTCTAACCTGTTTTTAAACCGTCGGACAGCCTTTCAAAAAAAATAAATACGACCTATGAAAACATTTGCCTTATCAACCATGAAAAACACAGCCTGTTGCAAGGGAAGTCAGTCATATCGGGCTTCCTGCGCTGCCGGCAAAGGCGCAACATTCATTATCCGATGCAGAGGACAGCCGAAAAACGGCGTTTTTACACGTGTTTTTAGGATAAAGACACGTGTATTTGCTTCAAACTAAGGTGTTTCAGTCAAAAAATAACGTG
>CAIQUX010000187.1 GCA_903875055.1 uncultured Bacteroidota bacterium | reverse complement strand
TATGCTTTACAGTCTATGCCAAATACTCATCAATAAATGCCAAATACTCAATCATACTATCCAAATGCTCATTTACCGGGGCAGCGCTTGACCGGGCTAGTATATTTGTTTCTCAATTTATTTTAAACCATTAAAAAACAAAAAAATGATTACAACATCAAACAAATTAAAAGCCTTAGCCTTAGGCCTTTTGTCTTTGGCTAGCCTTGGTTCGTATGCGCAAGCTCCGGGTTCGAGCAATTACGATGCCATCAAAGCAGCTTCAGTACCTGCCGGCGCTGCTTCAGTTGCTCCAATTACTACATCCATTAATGCTGCACCAACAGGTACTGCTCCGGGATGCTATTTTGGGCCAGACGGAACCTATACTGAATTACCTGCAAATGATGACGGTTCCACTGGAACTATCACCTTGCCTTTCACATTCTGCTTGTATGGTTCAACTTTTACAAGTTGTAATATCAATAACAACGGTAACATTACATTTAATGGACCTACCAGTCAATACTCAGCATCTGGTTTTCCTTTCTCATCTCCTATGGTAGCAGCCTTTTGGGGTGACGTTGACACACGTTGCGGAGCTACTATGAAATACAAAGTTGAACCCCATCGTTTGATTGCTACTTGGCCTGGTGTAGGTGTTTTCTCTGTCAACTGTGCTTTACACAATACCTTCCAAATCATTATCACTGATGGATTGGATCCAGGTATCGGTATCGGTAACAACGTTGCCTTCTATTATGGTGATATGCAATGGACTACTGGTACTGCTTCTGGTGGTTCTGGTGGTTTCGGTGGTACACCAGCAACTGTTGGTTTGAATAATGGTAATGGTATTGATTATGTACAAATCGGTCGTTTCAATACATCTGGCTCTTCTTATGATGGAGGTGGCGGTGCTAACGACGGTGTAGACTATTTGGATTATGAGTGCTTCACTTTTGCTGCATGCGGTACAGGAAATAACAACCTTCCTCCATCAGTAAGTGGTGCTCCAGCTGGAAACACTATCACTATCCCTTCTGGTACAACAGCTACATTGAATCTGTCTTTCTTACCTCCAGAAGTTGCTCAACAAGTTTCTACCTTGATCAACACAGGTGGTCTTTGCAATACTGTTGTTAATACAAACACCTCAGGTGCTGTATCAAACACAAGCGTTTCTATAACTGGTGATGCTTGTAACGTAGGTACTCATCATATTATTTATACTGCTACAGATGACTACTCTACACCTGCAAGCACTACAGTTGATATCACTGTGATCGTTACACCTGGTACTAACGTACCTACCATTTCTCAATGGGGCTTGATGATCCTTTGCCTGTTGTCTTTGTCAATCGGTATGATCTTCATCTACAAGAAAGAAAATTCATTAGCAGTAAACTAATCGCTGATTATGTTCGATAAATCGTTATACACAAAAGCATTTGCTGTCACCTTAGGGTTGGTGGTGCTTGGATTGTTCTTGTCTTATATATACTTCGGCAGCGTAACCATTACTGACACCATAGGTTCAGTGATATGTGCCGCTATCGTGGCATTCATGGCTCAATTGTTTATCACCATGAGAAGAAACGAGAACAGCTGATAATCGATTACATCGTATTTCTTAAAACAGGAGCATCAAAATCAGATGCTCCTGTTTCTTGATAGTCAAATACACAGTTGATATTCAGGGTAGACTCAACTCTTTTGGATACATACAATGGTAAATGCCGATGATTAATTTGTGCAGAACAAATGAAGCAGAGTGAGATTTAGTCTAAACACAATTCCAATCGGTATAACTGTGAATGTAAGAAACAATGAAATGTCCTGATTGCTCATACAGACTGACGTAGCATTTTTATTGAATCAAGTTTTAAAATCATTAGCAATTTTTCAAAATGCTTATTATCTTCGTTCTTGTTCATTATGTATACTATACATTTCTTACAAATAAACCACTGACATAAACACATCATGAAAAAAAAAGAAAATCCGGAAAACTTTCTTCCCAAACAAACAACCGAACTTTCAAAAAAAAGCCTACCCACATCAAAGGTGCTTCTTTATTTCGTCCTGCGTTTTGCAGTACTTTTTTTATTTTTCGAGGCATGTTATTTTAACGACTACTTATACAATCATATTTTTTTGCCGGTCAATAATCTGTTTGCCAATGTTGGATCGAAGTTGCTAACACTGATTGGAATACCCGCTAAGAGCAATGGTGATACCATCGCCAATGCTACTTTTTCAATCAGTGTCAAGCAAGGTTGCGATAGCCTCGAAGCATTGGCAATTTTCATTTGCGGTGTACTGGCCTTCCCTTCCAAACTCACCATCAAATTGTATGGTTTGCTTTTTGGCTCGTTTATCATCCTTTTCATGAACCTTATCCGCCTTGTACATTTATTCTGGGTAGGCTTATATCATCATGACCTATTTGATTTATTTCATCTTGAAATCTGGCAGGGATTCTTCATCATCCTGTCCATTGTATTATGGCTATTATGGGTATTGAAAGCTGTCAAACCATCTAAACTTCACGGCCATGATCAATAAGAAACAACTACTTACCTCCATCGCTATTTTCATTGGCGTTTATCTGGTCCTTATGCTTCCAATGTTCGGAGGTGGTAAAACCTATGGCGATTTTTATCGGAACCAAGGCTTCTATTTTTTTCATGAATTCGGCCAAAATGGATTTGTAGTTTTCGAAGAACATGAAGACAATGGTTCTGATGATACAAGAGTGTATCTGGCGAATAAAACCTTAGCTGATTCGAAAGGTGATGTCAAGTCGGTGCCATTCAATATCAGTACACGAATCCTTGCTTATCTTCCTAATATTCTATTGATTTCGCTTTTTGCGGCGACTCCTGTCAAATTATGGAAACGTGCACTGATGCTGATAGGAGGCTTTTTCATCCTTCATTTCTTTCTGATGACTTTTTTATATATACTTATCCTTTGTAAATACCTTGACACCCCATGGCTTACTATGTATCAGGATATGGGAAAAACAAGCCAATCTATTGTTCATTATCTAAATGGATCTGTGAATCATGGCATGGGATTAAATAATTTTTTAGTAGTATTGATCTGGCTGGCTATTGTTTTCTATTTCGAAAGAAACATCCTCTCGAAATTCATTCAGTCAAATGAAAATAAATAGCAGATAGTCAGTCTATTATCAATGTTTTAAAGATCCTAAAACTGCCGCAAATTGTGTGGGTAATTTCAGGGATATTCAGAAATATTTTTTTATTTTTTGCTTTGTTGTTACCATATTTAACATTATTTTTACTAGGCAAATTAAAACTTAGAATTTTATCCAACTTTTCAAGATGTTGGTATCACCCGTAAATTTTCGTATATGGAAAGAACCCAAAATCAATAAACTTACTCCCAGACCAACTAAGTTCACGTACAAATAGCCTACAATCATTACTGAACTTTAAAAAATAAAATATGAAAAAAAGAATTCTTCAAACAGCAATGTTCACTTTAGCAGCATTTGCTTTGTTGTCTTTTGACAACACCACCAATTGGGTAAAGACCGGAAGTTCGCCCCAAAACTATCAAATGGGCACTGACATAGCAGCTAACACGGAAGGTGCTGGGTTGGCTACTATTAAATCCATCTCCAACTCCGGCATTGGCTTTGGCGCATTAATGCATCAGTTAGAGCCTTCTACGTTTGCAGGCAAACGAGTTAAAGTAACTGGAATAGTCAAAACAAATGGCGTAGAAGATTGGGGCGGCATTTGGTTAAGTGTCAACCAACCCGTTTCAAGCCAAACTGTACGTTTGGATAATATGAAACATAGCAATTACTCTGGTAGCACAAAAGGTTATATGATGTCAGAAATCGTGATGGATGTTCCTGTCAATTCAACTGGTATTGCCTATGGCTCCTTACTTAAAGGTAAAGGGCAAATATTTACCGGACGAGTATTTTTCGATATTGTCGATAAAAATGTACCATTGACAAAATAGCGTTTCCAACTAAATCATATCATAATTGTATTTGTATAACATTATACAATGCAATTGTTCATCAATGTTTACTTCTGATTTAGTCTATTAAAGTTCATTAAGGAACAATAACATGGATGACACTTAAAAACAAATGGGACAAACCGAAAACCCAAAAAAAAGTAGGTAGTAAAAAACAAATAATATGAAAAACAAAAAATATTCATTTTTAAAATTAGTATGCCTCGGCATCGCAGCGCTTGCCCCTTTCGCTGGACAGGCACAGATCAATATCACTGATAACCAAACCGCAACGCAACTTGCTTCTAACCTCGTAGGAGGTGGTGTTTCCATTTCAAATGCCACACTGAATTGTCCAGGCATCGGGAATGGCATCTTTAATGTCACCTCATCTAATCTAGGACTAGATAATGGTATCATACTCACTTGCGGACGAGCTAAGACAATCGCAGGTTCTTTGGGTGCCAATGGCGCCGGAACTTCCGGAAGCCCATCAACATCTACTAGTAATGGTTCAGACCCGGATTTAGCTATTTTAACTGCCCCACAATCAAGCAATGACAGATGTATACTCGAATTTGATTTCGTTCCTACTGCCGATAGCATCAAATTTCAATATGTCTTCGGATCAACAGAGTATCAAGTTTACACTTGTTCCTTCGCCGATGTTTTCGGATTTTTCCTGAGTGGGCCTGGTATTACTGGACCGTTCTCCAATAATTCAAAAAACATCGCCTTGGTTCCTGGCACAAGCTGTCCGGTTGGTGTGAACACAATCAATGCTTCAACGGCTTCGACATGCGGTTCGTTTACAGCTCCTTGTGTTAATAATGGTGTTTATTTTGTAAATAATATTGGAGGTACAACTGTAGCCTATAACGGTTTCACAACTGTCTTATTGGCAAAATCTGCCGTTACGCCTGGTCAGTCTCATCACTTAAAATTGGCTATTTGTGATGCTGGTGACCAAGTTTTGGATTCTGGTGTGTGGTTAAAGCAAGCTTCATTGACAAGTGCGACACAAACCGTAACACATTGCGGACCTTATACATGGCCAACAAACGGAGTCACTTACTCTACTAGTGGTGTGTATAGCTATACTTTACCTTCAGGAAATGTTGAAATTCTTGATCTCACTATCTTCTGCGCTACTACTAACGTACCAACCATATCAGAATGGGGTTTAATTATCCTTTGCCTGATTTCATTATCTATTGGTATGATTTTCCTGTATAAAAAAGAAGAGACATTGGCTCGCGGATAATAATTCTAATCCAAATTATCATATTTTAATTGATGATTTGTATAAAATAATTATTGATCAGCAATTTATAATATCAAAAGAAAAGAGGCATGATGTATTTCATGCCTCTTTTCTTTTAATGGAGAAGGATATATTTTATACCCTGCAAGCCTTGCTATCATTGAATCGCATCCTTCTTTGACACTCTATTTTCAAGAATACTCAATTTACATTTTGCAATTCCTTTTTTAATTTTATATTTGCAGTCCGATTCGTATGGATGGTGTAGCTCAGTTGGTTAGAGCATCAGATTGTGGTTCTGAGGGTCGTGGGTTCGAGACCCATCACTATCCCAAAAAAATGCTTCCCTGAGGAAGCATTTTTTGTTTTGAATATCATTGTATATCGACTGGTTTCAATTAATCCATGATAAACGGATAATTCTCATCCGTATAAATATCCTTGTAGACTTCACTGACATCCGGATATGGTGAGTTTTCAGCAAACTCCACGGCATCATCAACTTCTGCCTTCACCTTATCGTTTATGGCTTCGATTTCTGCCACCGATGCATATTTTTTTTCTTGTATCACTTTAAGCACATATTCTATAGGATCCTTTTCCTTGTACTCTTCCAGTTCCTCTTTGGTTCTGTACTTGGCAGGATCACTCATGCTATGCCCTTTATAACGATACGTCTTGATTTCCAAAAGCGTAGGACCTTCTCCGTTTCTTGCTCTGCGCACTGCTCGCTCAATACCTTCATGAACCGCTTCGGGTCTCATACCGTCGACACTGTCTCCGGGCATATCGTAAGCATCTGCAAATTTATAAATGTCCAGTACATTGCTCGTACGCTCAACGGAGGTCCCCATGGCATAATAATTATTTTCACAGATAAAGATGACAGGCAGTTTCCAGGTCATAGCCATGTTAAAGGTTTCATGCAAGATTCCCTGACGAGCAGCCCCGTCTCCGAAGAAACAGATAGTTACCGCATCACTACCTTTATATTGTTCTGCAAAGGCGATGCCGGCACCCAATCCGATTTGACCTCCCACGATGCCATGTCCACCGAAGAATTTCTTGTCCTTTGAAAAGAAGTGCATACTACCACCCTTGCCTTTTGTACATCCTGTCGCTTTACCATACAATTCAGCCATACACTCACGAGAACTAATCCCTTTGGCTATGGCCAACCCATGATCTCGATAAGCTGTAATCATATTATCGTCATCGCGAATGGCCGTCATACATCCTGCACTTACGGCTTCCTGCCCGATATACAAATGACAGAATCCTCTGATCTTTTGCATACCATATAGCTGGCCGGTTTTCTCTTCAAACTTGCGCTGAAGAAGCATTATTTCATACCAATATAAATAGGTCTCTTTACCAAATGTTGTCGTCACGTTCTTCGAAATTTAGGTGACGAAGATAAGGCTAATTTGATAATTTGCCGATGTGATGATTTGATAATTTAGGAATTCATGATGATTGCCACGCTTGTTTACTTAGTCATCCTCCTCAAGAATGAATACCTCCTCGACAGGCCTGCCGAACAACCTGGCAATTTTTAGTGCCAACAGGGCTGAAGGCACATATTTATTCAATTCCATGGCGTTAATGGTCTGACGGCTCACCGATACTTTCTTTGCCAGATCCTCTTGTGTTAGGTTAAGAATAGCTCGTTCAATTTTTATCCTATTTTTCATCAGAAACCAGTTTAGTGTTTTTATACAGCCT
>CAIQUX010000186.1 GCA_903875055.1 uncultured Bacteroidota bacterium | reverse complement strand
ATCATTTTTACATTGATGTAAGCTGGTATTTCAGCCGCTTCTTTCAGCAAAGCTTCATTTTTCAGATTAACGTCGTGATGCAATTCATCAACATGGATACCCATGATCCTGAATTTGTTTTCAAAATGTTCGACATTTGTCATTACATCCATCGATGTATTTTTAGAGGCGATTTCTTCAAGCCGTTTTCGCAGATAGACGATTTCGGTCTTAAAAAAATCAAGTTCCCGCTTCCAGTCTTCGCAGATCAGGTGCAGATGGGCTAATGTGTCTTTCATGCGTATTTTTTTTAGTAATCAAAGATAGGCTTACTTTAAGCCTTACAGCTATGATATATATCATATTCCAATTTTAATGGATTGATTGCTCAATACACAAATGACTGATGGTAAGTATTATTTCTGCTTATCATCTTTCATCCAATAAAGGATATCCTTTTCATCAAGATTGATATAATTTGATTCCTTTACCACGGTCGTATCCATCACCCATTTGATTGTAGGTAATCCATAACCACCGTTCATCTGACTGAATTGTTCAGCTCCATTGAATACTGAATGGTCAATGAAAGATGATCTTGTATCATCAAAAAATTCTTTCAGGCTCGTGCTGTCACCGTTCAAGACCATATAGAATGGAAGTTCTGGATGTTTCTCTTTCATGATACGTAGCCGTTTGGCCGCTTTTCGACAGAAGTGGCATGTGAGGCTCATAAAGGAGATGATATGTTTGCCTTTTCGCAATTCGATATCAGGAGCCTTGTTGATCGAAGAATGGTATAAGAGGCTAAGCGGTATTGGTTGATGAATAGGTTTTTCTTTTTCATAAATGTAAATGCTCTCAGGCGGCAACCATAAGAATGGTACGAGTAAGCTAAGCAAGCAAATGATAATCGTTACCGGTTTGACAAGTTTGAATTGGAATTCTGAAGAATTATATGAGACGATAAGAATCAAAAGAATCAACAGCATGTTTTTCACAATAGATTGGACCGGTGTCATCGGAATCCATTCACCAAAACAACCACAATTGCCATGAAGGCCATACATTCTGATGACAAGGTATAAATAAATAGAGAATACAGTTAGTAGGAAAAGGGACAAAGGAACCGCTATCTTTTTTATCCTGATATGAGTAATGAAGAGAATACCTAAAAAGAATTCTAGTCCAATAAGGATTCTGGCAATCCATTCGGCGGCCGTCCAATTGAGAAAAGAGGTCTCGACGATAGTCCAGCCAAATTGCTCAAGCGAAGGGAGTTTGGAAATGGCAGAGATGACAAAGACACTACCTACCAAGATGCTGATACAAATAAATAGGGTCTTTTTGAAACGTGACATATTGTTTAGAAAGCGTAAATGTACACGAGTTCATGTACTATGGAAAATGATTATCCGTTTAAGTCAAAAAAATCAGCTAATATCCTAAGAGAGACTGCATTGCAATCATTGAGCTGATCTTTTACATAACAATAAAATTCTTCCGTATTGAAATTGTCTAGTAGTTTAAGTTCCTTATTGTAACTTTTAAAGCCCATGCTCCATTTTTCGAATTGCCTTTTTGCCACGTAAGTGCATTGGAGCTTGATTACATTATCATGACGCGGGTCGATGGCTATTTTTGCAAAAAGCTCCTCTACAGATGATTTGTCGCCTTCCAGTATCTGAAAGAAATGCTTGTTGCAATACACTAATATTCCAGTGATGCCGGTTTCTTTATTATTTTCATTTGAGACATCCAGAATTTCTTTGATGTGTTCGAATCGTAATCCGTCACACCCCGTGCTCACATATGACAAATGATAAATTTTGTTCCCGTTCATGTGGTAAAAGTAAAATTATTCGCCAAAGCAGGCTATTGTAAAAAACAATTTGCCATAAAGAAGGCGGTAAATCAAGATATTTCAGATAAGTATGTCTCTTTATAAAAGTTGAATCAATAGTATTCTATCACCTTGAGTTCCACTTTGTCGAACCATTCCTTGTCATCATTATAAATAAGCATATCCATATCCTGCATGATGACATCACAACTGATACCTTTCTGACTGAACCACTCAGTCAGCATATCCAGTTTCTTCTGACAGGCGATTATGCGATCCTTGAAGAGGGTATCGGTCATCGTATCGCCACTGTAATAATAGCCCTTCATGAATATGATCACGTTGGCGCTATCCTCGGTCCAATGGTCCCATTTAGAAAATAAGGAATCTAGTATGATTTTAGATGTACTGTCGAATTCGAGACCTGTACTATCAGTTTTGACTATCTCTTTCAATAAAGTGTCTCTTAATCCCGGTTGTTTTAGTTTGATATCGAAATACAAATTCTCGGGTAGCGAATCGTTGTTTAGTTTCAACGTCTTGTAATAGGGTCTGTATCCGTCTTCAAAAACAGAAATGACATAGGTCTTTCCCATCTGTAAAGCCTGGGAATAACTGGCATCTCCTTCGTTACTGGTTTGCTCGCCGATACTGGTCTTGTTGAAGGTATAGGTGAAATAGATCGGGCGTTCATACAACTGTGACTTATAATATTTATCAAGAAGAAAGCCTTTTACACAAAGCGTTGGCACCGGAGCAATGGCTGGATAGATGTCGAAACTGTAGATATCCAATCCTCCTTTAGAATCAGCCCTGTCGGATGCCAGATAGCCTTTTGTGCCTTTGGCATTCACTACGATAGATCCGTCGAAATTTTCGGTATTGATAGGAGCTCCTAGATTGATCGGTTTCTTCCAGGTGCCATTTTTATTTTTTCGGCTGATAAATAAATCGGTTTGCCCTAATCCCGGATGTCCGTCACTGGCAAAATATAAGGTTTCATTATCTGGATGAATAAAAGGGGATGTTTCGTTTTTTGCCGTATTGATGGTTGGCCCCAGATTGACCGGTTTAGTCCAATAGTTGTTTTCATATCTTGAAACCCAGATATCGAGGCCGCCATAGCCTCCTTCGCGGTTGCTCACAAAATAGAGATCCTTGTTGTCACTGCTGATACAGGGCTGACCTTCATAACCTGTGGTATTGATGGTGAATCCGAAATATTGTGGTGAACTCCATGCACTATCTTCCCTATAACTGAATACCAGATCGCAACCTCCTCCGATAATGCCATCAGGGCTTGGCATGTCGCAACGTGTGTAAAAGAGATAATGCCCGTCTGCGCTCAGCATGGCGGCGCCTTCAGGCATACTGGTATTGGGCGGATAACCAAGATTCTTGGCTTTCGTCCAAACGCCGTTGCTGTCTTTTTCTGAGATAAAAAAATCTTCATTACCTCCTGTCCGGCGGGTAAAGACCATGGTCTTGCCGTCCAGCGTAAGGGTAGGCAGGCATTCATTTTCAGCCGTGTTGATACTGTCGCCGAGGTTCTTCAATTCCACACCAGGTACGGGCGATTTATCGATATACGATTTCACAGTATATCGTAAGCGGTTTTCTTCCACCTTCGATTTCTTTGAATTTTCGACATCAGAAACGGAAAGGCGGTTCATAATCAGGATGGCAATGTCTTCATCATGATTGCTATTCATTTTATTGCACAAATACGTCAGCGGTGAATACGCTTCATTTGGATTCAGGTCTATGGCCTTGTTGGCGTAGCGTATAATCTTGGTCTTATCTTTCTTGATATAATACAATTCGGCCAGACGGATATAACTTCTGATATAGGTCGGGAAACGTTTGCTTAGGTCTTCATAACAACTGATAGCCTTATCCAGTTTCCCTTTTCGCAGATAATCTTCACAACTGCCGAATGAGCTTCTGAATAGTTTGAATGAGTCCACAGCCGTTTGAGCATGCCCTATGGAGAAACAAAAGACGGCAAGAAAAAGGATGGTTATTTTCAGTACCTGAATGCGGGGCAATAAAAAGAAGTCACTTTTTTGTAGCGATTGAATCATCCGGTTTCTGTTCAATGAAGGTGCAAAATAATACATCCGAGCGTAGTGGTAAGGATAGTTTTTTAAATGGTTCTGTTTTACACGTTAAAAAAATATAAAAGTATAAATTTGAATCACTTTGAATTGGCATTGCACGGCCGATACGTTATCTTCGCGGCAACTCAGCAATTCGGCAGTTTGTAGATGAGGAATAAGCCAGGTTAAATAACTCGTTACAATTATTTAAATACGTACAACCACTGATTTTACTTGTCGATTTGTCTCATTATCTAATCTTTAAAAGTAAGAAACATGGCATTTGACATTGAAATGATCCAAAAACTGTATGCACAGTTCCCCTCCAAAGTTGATAACGCACGTAAGGCCTTAGGTCGCCCAATGACCTTGGCCGAAAAAATATTATATGCCCATCTGGATGCCAGCATGGACGTGAAAAGTTATAACCGACTTCATGATTATGTAGATTTCAACCCTGATCGTGTGGCTATGCAGGACGCGACAGCACAAATGGCCTTATTGCAATTCATGCAGGCTGGTCGTCCTCAGGCTGCTGTGCCAAGTACAGTTCACTGCGATCACCTGATTGTTGCAAAAAATGGTTCTGCTACTGATTTGACCACTGCTTTAAAGGATAATGAGGAAGTCTTTAATTTTCTTTCGTCTGTTTCAAATAAATATGGTATTGGTTTCTGGAAACCGGGTGCCGGAATTATTCATCAGGTAGTACTTGAAAATTACGCCTTTCCGGGTGGTATGATGATCGGTACCGATTCGCATACAGTGAACGCTGGTGGCTTAGGTATGATCGCCATCGGAGTCGGTGGAGCAGATGCCTGCGATCTGATGGCCGGATTACCTTGGGAACTTTTATTCCCTAAATTGATTGGTATCAAACTGACTGGTAAGCTAAGTGGCTGGGCTAGTGCGAAAGATGTGATCTTAAAAGTGGCCGGTATTCTTACCGTAAAAGGAGGAACCAATGCCATTGTAGAATATTTTGGCGAAGGTGCGCAATCATTAAGCTGTACCGGGAAAGGAACCATCTGTAATATGGGGGCTGAGATAGGTGCTACCACATCGACTTTCGGTTACGATGAAAGTATGGAACGTTATCTCAGAAGCACCAGCCGTGGTGATGTGGCCGATTTGGCAAATGCCATCAGGGAACATCTGACCGGAGATGCTGAGGTATATGCTGACCCGTCAAAGTACTTCGACGAAGTGATTGAAATCAATCTGAGCGAACTGGAGCCACATCTGAACGGACCATTTACACCGGATTTGGCAACACCGATTTCTAAAATGAAAGAAGTAGCCGCGGCCAATGGATGGCCGACCAAAATCGAAGTCGGTCTGATCGGAAGTTGCACTAACTCAAGTTATGAAGATATTTCCCGTGCGGTGTCATTGGCTCAACAAGTGGCAGATAAAGGATTAAAGCTGCATTCAGAATTCACCATCACTCCGGGTAGCGAGCAAGTGCGCTTTACCATTGAACGGGATGGCTTCCTGGATAAATTTGATAAGATAGGTGCTAAAGTATTTGCCAATGCATGCGGACCATGTATCGGTATGTGGGAGAGGGTAGGAGCCGAGAAACAGGAAAAAAATACCATTGTTCATTCATTCAACAGAAACTTCGCAAAGCGTGCTGATGGGAACCCGAACACGTTCGCGTTTGTAGGTTCACCTGAACTCGTAACGGCTTTGGCTATAGCAGGTGATTTGAATTTCAACCCGCTGACTGATGCACTCACGAATGATAAGGGCGAACAAGTTATGCTGGATGCTCCAACAGGATTTGAACTGCCTCCAATGGGCTTCGATGTGAAAGATGCCGGTTATCAAAAACCAGCTGAAGACGGAAGTGCTGTGCAGGTTATCGTTTCACCGGATAGTAAACGTCTTCAATTGCTTGATCCGTTCGCAGCCTGGGAAGGAACTGATTTGAACGGTTTGAAATTGCTCATCAAAGCGAAAGGAAAATGTACAACCGATCATATCTCTATGGCAGGTCCATGGTTGAAGTTCAGAGGTCATCTTGATAATATCAGCAACAATATGCTGATTGGTGCGCTCAATTTCTTTACTGAAAAAACAAATTCAGTTAAAAACCAATTGACTGGTGAATATGCTCCTGTACCAGATGTACAACGTGCTTACAAGGCAGCAGGCATTGGAAGTATTGTAGTAGGAGATGAAAATTATGGAGAAGGCAGCAGTCGTGAACATGCCGCTATGGAACCACGTCATTTAGGTGTTCGTGCCGTTTTGGTTAAATCATTTGCCCGTATCCATGAAACCAATTTGAAGAAGCAGGGAATGCTTGGATTGACTTTTGTCAATAAAGCGGATTATGATAAGATATTGGAAGATGATACGATTGATATCGAAGGATTATTGGCCATGGCACCCGGCAAACATTTACAGATTGTATTGAACCATGCCGACGGAAGCAGCGAAACCATACAAGTCAGCCATTCATATAATGCACAGCAGATCGAATGGTTCAAGGCTGGTGGAGCGCTGAATATCATCCGTGCCAGTGTGAATTCTTAAAGAGGCGCCCGATAGGGTTTTACTTCTACTAAATTGATTGAACAAGTTGGTTTAACTATTTCTATTGAAAAAAATATTCATTATTCTTGGAGTCGTCTTGCTGGCCATAGCAGGTTATCTCTATGTCCTGCTTTTTGGTTCTAATACCGGTGAATTCAGCGACAAGACTTTTCTGTTTGTGCCGACTGGTTCGACCTATTCGGACTTGTTGAAAAATCTGGAAGAGAATCATGTTGTCAGAAATATTCATTCCTTTGATCAGATGGCAAAACGAATCGGCTTACCAACTTCTGTTCATCCGGGTAAGTATCAGATCAAACAAGGCATGGGGAATTTTACTATCGTTCAGATGTTGAAAGGCGGAAAGCAGATTCCAGTCAAACTTGTCATCAACAAACTGCGGACCGAGGATGATATCGTGCGAAAGATTTGCAGTAGTCTTGATGCAGACAGCAATGCGATGAGAATGCTTTTCAAGGATACATCCTTTCTTTCAAAATATCATATCGACAGCAATCAGATTCAGGTGATCGTCATGCCGGATACTTACCAATTTTATTGGAATACCGATTCTAGAAAAGCCATGGAGAAAATCGCAAAGAACTATATGAAATTCTGGACTAAGGACCGAAGGGATAAAGCAAAAAAAATGAATTTGAGCGTTTCTCAGGTCATAACGTTGGCTTCGATCGTGGAAGAAGAAACAAATATTGATGAAGATAAACCTAAAATTGCCAGCACCTATTTGAACCGTTTACGAAAAGGAATGCCATTACAGGCCGACCCGACTTTGAAATATGCCGTCGGAGATTTTATGCTCAAGCGACTGACTGAAGTACAAATGCGATCCTTCTCCCTTTACAATACTTATAGGAATAAAGGACTTCCACCAGGGCCGATTTGTACACCTGCGACGGCTACGATTGATGCGACACTCGATGCGCCGCAAACAGATTACCTTTATTTCTGTGCACGTGAAGACCTGAAAGGATACTCAAACTTTTCATCTACGTATACTGAACACATGGCCAACGCTAAAAAATATCAGGAGGCATTGAATAACAGAGGAATCCGATAGCTCTTTCAACAGAAGTTACATTCAGATTAAGCTTGTCAAATTTGAAGTATATTAGCGTCTTTATTTGATTATTATGTTCCGGATTTACCTCCATTTATTTACAACAAACATCTAATAAGCTTACATATCCTGAACCGTCTCGAATACTATATCATCCGCTCACGTCCTGTGCAGTCCAGTATACGCTGGCTGAAGCGTATAGTGCTCCCCGGTTTTGAAGGAGTTTCCTTGTTTGATTCACTTAATTTTTTCAGGAAGCAGATATTTGCGAACCGCTTTAACAGCCGGGCCAATGCCGTTTCGTTTTCATTCCTGATGGGACTTCCACCTTTATTATTGTTTTTTTTTACACTCATTCCTTATCTTCCATTGCCTGAAGCGAAAATCGTCAAGGTGATGAATGATATGCTCATTTTATTGGCACCTGGTCAAAAGATGCAGCAGAGTATTACTAAAATCATCCACGATTTTATCACACATAAAAAGACTGTATTGCTTTCATTTTCGGTGTTGCTGACTATGTTCTATTCGTCAAATGGAATGATGGGGCTAATGAACAGCTTTGAAAAGCAGATGCCTGGGTTTAAGCAACGGAATCCATTCAAACAACGTGGTATCGCCATCGCATTGACGATGCTACTGATTTTTACCATTATTCTTACATTGGCGTTCATGGTGTTTCAGGCCTGGGTAGCCAGTGGACTTGGAATCCGGTTCTTACAGAAATTGTTTGTTCTGAAACTATTGACCTACTCGCTGATTATCGGTGTATGTTTCATCACCGTCTCCTTTATATACAAATATGGAACGGCTACAGTCAATAAATGGAAATTGTTCAGCCCGGGTTCTGTCATTGCGACCTTTCTGATTGTCGTATTGACAGCCTTGTTTTTTTATGCTGTGAATAATCTTGTCAATTATAATAAGATTTATGGTTCAATAGGAACGCTGATTATCTTTCTGATCTGGATCAATTATATAGCTCAAATCTTATTGATAGGGTTCGAGCTCAATGCCAGCATCATCGTTCATCGTAAGCATATTTCGTTAGATGCCGAAATAAAAAGATTGGGTGATGAGTAGGTTTACATCGATCTGCTTGGGTTTTATCCTGATGATGGTATCCTGTGATGAAAGAGATTCGAACCCGACATTCTCCCATGATATCGCTAAGATTATTTATCATAATTGCTCCCCTTGTCATAGACCTAATCAGATCGGGCATTTCAACCTGCTTACGTATACAGATGTGAAGACGAATGCTAATAAAATTCTATATACCGTAAAGAACAGATTGATGCCGCCATGGCCTGCCGATCCTCATTACACCAGTTTTGTGGGCGAGAAAGTGCTCACAGAAAAGGAAGTAGGTCTGATAGAAACATGGGTTAAACAATCATGTCCGGTCGGCGACAGTAGTCAAATCCCGGCGTTACCGACATTTCCTATAGGATCCATGTTAGGCACCCCTGACTTGCATATTCCTGTGAAACCGATCAGGTTGCAGGGTAACTATACCGATCGTTTTCTGGTCATAAAGGTTCCGTTTGAAGTGCCACGTGATAGTTTTGTTTCAATGGTTGAATTTGTGCCAGGAAATACTAAAGTCGTTCATCATGTGAATGGTGATCTGGTCCGTTTTGAGTTCGACAAGAAAAAAGATGTGTATGACGGTTCACTGGTTGATAATCTGGTTTGGGACAGTACGATCCGTTTGGTGTATAAAAAAATAGGATTACTACATGATGATGGTTCATATCCGACGTTGGCCAGATCGGTAGTGAATTATCTGCCGGGAGTGATCGCTCAAAAATATCCGGAAGGTATAGGTGGATGGAAAGTGAATCGAAAGAGCGCCTTCGTATTGGCCGACATACATTATGGCCCTACCGTAGATGATGTATGGGATAGTTCTTATATCAATATCTTTTACGCCAAATCAATTCCAAAGCGCCCCTTGCAGGAATTTCAACTGGGCACCTTAGGAGTTTCGTCTATTGTACCCCCATTAATCATTGCACCGGATAAAATATCCACGTATCATTCTTCCTGCACTATCACGAATGATATTTCTATTCTTACCATCAATCCGCATATGCATCTTCTTGGGAAAAGTTTCTGGGCGTATGCACTAACTCCTGAGCATGATACGATACGCCTGATAAAAATTCCTCATTGGGATTTTAACTGGCAGAATTTCTATACGTTTAAAAAGATGCTGAAGATACCTGCCGGTTCTACGATTTATATAGAAGGCGTTTTTGATAATACCAGAGACAATCCTTACAACCCGAATAATCCGCCGAAGG
Organism: uncultured Bacteroidota bacterium; assembly: GCA_903875055.1. Taxonomy (GTDB): domain Bacteria; phylum Bacteroidota; class Bacteroidia; order Chitinophagales; family Chitinophagaceae; genus OLB11. The sequence continues at coordinate 5,175 of CAIQUX010000186.1, read as the reverse complement.
AAGTCCACGATAATAATGGCAGTATGCGAACAACTGATGAGATGTTTCAGTTCATCATCACGTATCTGCCTTATGAAGAAGGTGATGAGAACATCAGTCTCGAGTGATATATATCACATATTACTCTTCCAGACTCAAGAGAATCAAACTCTGATTCAAGTCAAAATAATTATTGTAAATGAGAATATGACGGACTTTTTTAGGTATTGCCTGTTTCGTTTCTGTAGTATCGAACAGATAATCCGGTACAAATTGTGTCGTTAAAATTTTTGAAGCCAACCAGCAGGCGAATGAAGTAGCCGTATCATATTCTCCGCAAAGATGTTTGAAGTATAGTTTCTGAGTGTTGCCAAACAACTGACCGACATGCTGATATGATGTTTCATATTTTGCATCGCCATTTTTTCCCGACAAGACGAAATCGATATCTTCTTTTTTTAGTGAATGGATTTGCAAGATATTATCTACAGCCTCAGCAATATCGTCATTTGACGGACGGTATAAAGGTGCGATATGCTTGATTGCCGCGACAGGATGTTCAGGCTTTAGTCGGCTTAACATATAAAAAGCGGATCCTTCTCCTGAAATAGTACCGTCCGTGTGACTTGAAATCAAATCGAGACTACGGATATCTTCCTTCTTCCAATATCCCCAGTGCTTCTTTACGGTAAAATGCTCCAACGTCATTTCGTCAAAACTTCCGGCCAAAGCTGTATCAATTTTATCTTCCTCAAAAAGTAAAGCGGCATCCATCAGGGAATGTTCAAATGAAAATCCCCGGTGAACAAAGGTCATATTATATGAACTTATTTTCTTGTTCAATGCAATCATCCCATTCAGTTGGTTATACGTCGAATGGATGAAATGCGTCGCATTCAAAGCAGTCTCGTTGTATTCCTTGATGGAATGTAAAAAATGTTCGGTGTCTTCCAGACATCCTTTTCCTGTACCTATCAGGATGGCTTCAGGGACGATTTCAGGGTTTTGATTAAGGCATGAAATTGCGGTGGCATAACCTATCTTAAGCGCACGACTCATTCTGCGTATCTGCACCGGATTGATATAGTTTTTGAAATCAGGCTCCAGACAATGAAGCATATTGTTCTCTGTACATCGGATATCCATTCTCAGATCATCACACAAAAAACTGGGCTGAGGTGAAATACAAGATGATGCGAGGATATACAGCGGTGACATGGCGTTAGAGTTTTGAGAAAATTAAACTGGCATTATTACCACCAAACGCGAATGAATTTGACATAACATGTTGCATCCTGATATTCTCTTCATACCGAAGTTGCGGTATCAACAGGGTACCTGGCATGGGCGTCTTGAAATTAAGATTGGCATAGACACAACGTTTCAAAATCGCATTAATTGAAAATACGGCTTCGACCGCACCTGCAGCTGCCAATGTATGACCTGTAAAACTCTTCGTGGAACTGAAGCGTGGAAGTTTGATGAACAGCCTTTTCATGGCATTGCTTTCTGATTCGTCATTGGTGAGTGTTGCCGTACCGTGGGCGTTGATATAATCGATATCGTCAATGGTAAGATTGGCCTTCGCAAGCGCCCTGTGCATAACCTCATAGGCTCCTTGCCCTTCTGGGTTCGGCGCTGTCGGATGAAAGGCTTCGTTGTAATTGCAGTAACCGCTTATTTGAGCCAGTGGTTCGGCAGATCGCAGCGCACAGGTCGATTCTTTTTCGATGATGATATAAGCTGCACCTTCACCCAGATTTAACCCGTTACGGTCTGCATCGAATGGTCGGCAATGATTTTTGTCGATATTCTTAAGTGCATTGAAACCATTGATGGTGAAACGTGTAAGGGCATCCGTGCCTCCGCAAACCGCTATGTCAATGGTGCCTTGGTTTACAAGTCTGGCGCCGAGCATGATGGCATTTGCCGACGAAGAACAGGCTGTGCTGATCGTTGTCACAAAATGTTTGATATGAAAATGATCAGCGATACGATGCGTGCAGTCTGCACAATCAATCGTGTCGGAATATTCTGCAAAAAGATCGGGAGTCTTCAGTATATCAAAATAATATTTCTCCACTTCGCACATACCTCCCACAGAGGTGGCATTAATCAATCCGATTTTCAATTGATGGTCCAAAGGGATGCGGGCTTGCATAAAGGCTTCCCTGACCGCCGAAATACCTAATGCCGCTGTACGCGAAAATCCTTTGTTGGTAGAAATTGCGGCATCTTCCAATAATTCGCGAGTATCTTTTTTGATCTCACCAAAAGGAAATGAGTGGCTATGGTTGGTGGATAAGAAATCAAGGGAACTGAGACCATGGATAGCATTGGATAATTTGTGGTGGTTTGCTTCAACTCCCTTCCCTAAAGAAGTCAGTATGCCCATGCCACTCACAATTATTCTTGCTGCCATGAACTATTTTGTTCTATGCTCTGAAATATACTGTGTCATGGCGTTGACCGATTCCATCGCCTTGCGGCCTTCACGGGCATCTTCTATCTTGATACCGTAATTGCGCTCTAACAAAACCATAAGTTCCAACGAATCGATGCTGTCGAGACCAAGACCTTCACCAAATAAAGGTGCATTGTCATCGATTTCGTCAGGGGTCATTCCCTGAAGGTTCAATGACTCGATTATCTGAACTTTTAATGTCTGTTTTAAATCCTGTAGATCTTGCATAAAATTAACTTAGTGTGCAAAAGTAGAAAGTTATTGGTAGAAAGGCAAAAGAAATTAATGATGGAATGAAGGCTCTATAAACGCCATCGAAATCTGCATAATAGTGAACATTTTTCACTGATGTCATTTTGATATATATTCGCTTTTCAAACAATACAACAATGGAATTAGGAATAGGATCCAGAATAGAACACCCTACTTTAGGCCGTGGCGTCGTGGTCGATATCGGCACGGAATTCAATAATATCTGGTTTAAAAGCAGCAATATCGTACGCAGCATAGCAAAGAATTTTGAAGGGATAAGAGTGCTGTCGGCAGTTGAAACTTCAGAAATAGGCGGTATGGTCAATATGGCTGATCTTGAATTTATGTTACATAAAGTTCTTGATGATCGAAGCGATATTAGTGAGAAAGTACCTTTAGCACAAAAGTGGCTGGGTGGCAGTTTGATACTTAAGCCAATGGAAGAGAACATGCAATCAAAGGAAATTCCTATCGAAACCTTTTTTCATAAGATTGTGATGGTTCGCGACCGCCTTCGTGTGATGGAACAGCAGATTAATGCGCATAAGGTGTTGACTGATGCAGAAAAAGTAGACTTGCAACAATACATTACACGTATTTACGGTTCGCTGACAACATTCAATGTGCTGTTCAAAAACGCCGATGAAGTATTTAAAGGCAGTGGTAAGGAAGCCTAGAGGATTGATTAGAAGGCCAGTGATTAAATACGATACATTTCTTACGGTTTAGTTGGCATAGAATTCAGAAACAAGTAAGGAAAATACGGCTGAGTCCAGAAATTTTTCTTCGAAATAGAAATCTTCTTTGAAGAAGGCTTCTTGTATGAACCTATTTTTTTTCAGGAGTGATTGAGATGCGTCGTTGTTCGGATCGGTGATGGCTTCAATTGAATGCAACATCATGTGCTTGAATCCGAAATCGATGACCGCATATAACGATTCCTGCATGATTCCTTTACGGTGAAAACCTATGTCTAACAGATAGCCTACTTCTGCACGGAAATGCTCTTTCTTGATATTGACATAACCGATGATACCGATTACTTTTTCTGAGCCTTTTAATGTGATAGCCCAGTTGATTGATTCGTTGTTCGAAATCCGATCATTGATCTGGTTGATCAACTGCATGGCATCTTCCATGGATTTTGCCCTTGGTCGTCCGATATACTTCATTACCTCATCATCAGATCGGAGTGAAAGGACCTCGGGTGCATCGGTGTGGCGCAATTGTCGCAATGTCAATCGGTCGGTTTGTAAAACAGGAAAAGGTGTAAGATTAAGTTGTAACATGATGGATTGGGGTAAAGGAAGTGAATGCAACCTTGAAAAGGTCGCAAATGTAGTTAAAATAAAATCTTAATGGGTTCTACTACCTTGGATGCCAGGTCATTTCTATTCCCTGATTTTTTAACAAGATATAACGGGCCAGTACAAACAGATAATCAGATAATCGATTCAGATAAATGATGACTAGCTCGTCAATAACCTGATGATCTTCTTTCATATGCACACAGATACGTTCGGCACGGCGGCAAACGCAACGCACGATATGACAAGATGAGGCAACCATGTCTCCGCCCGGCAGGATGAAATGTTTCAACTCAGGCAATTCTTCATTCATCTGATCGATTTGATGCTCAAGCAATTCTACATCTGATACATTCAGATCAGGAATATGCATCTTGGTATCCTTTTCAGGATCACAAGCGAGTGAAGAACCTATTGTAAATAAGCGGTCCTGAATTTCTTTCAGTACATTTTTTACCGGAAGTATGTGAACCTGATCGCTGATGTATCCTATCCAGGAATTGAGTTCGTCTACAGTGCCATAGGCTTCTATGCGGATATGACTTTTTGAAATTCTGATGCCTCCTATGAGTCCTGTTAAGCCCTGGTCACCTGTCTTGGTGTAAATTTTCATTGACATGATATTGAGTTTTAAACTAGTGAATCGTCATCGTTTGTCAGTATCATAGGTTCAACCTGCTTGGTCGGAGTAGGTGTTGTTTCAACACGTTTTGTATTTTCCTGATCATTCTCAATCAGGCCATCTCTCAATCGTATTACTCTATTCGCAAATTTTGCAATGTCTTCTTCATGTGTCACTAAGATCACAGTATTTCCTCCTTGATGGATGGCATCAAAGATATCCATGATTTCAACCGAAGTCTTGGAGTCAAGATTACCAGTCGGTTCATCTGCTAAGATGATGGAGGGATTATTAACAAGCGCTCTGGCTATCGCCACACGTTGACATTGTCCGCCCGATAGTTCGTTCGGTTTGTGATGCCATCGGTCAGCCAGATGCACTTTTTCTAATACCTCCTTGGCTCTTTCCTCTCTCTCTTTTTTGCTCACACCGCTGTAGACAAGTGGTAATGCCACATTTTCAAGAGCACTTAATCGAGGTAGCAAATTGAATTGCTGAAACACAAACCCGATTTCCTTATTGCGGATTTCAGCCAACTCATTTTCTTTGAT
>CAIQUX010000185.1 GCA_903875055.1 uncultured Bacteroidota bacterium | reverse complement strand
CGCAGGATAAATGCAGCAGGCAAAAGGTAACTTGCATCAGCTCGCAGGATAAATGCAGCAGGCAAAAGGTAACTTGCATCAGCTCGCAGGATAAATGCAGCAAGGAAAAGGTAAGTTGCAGCAGCTCGCAGGATAAATGCAGCAGGGAAAAGGTAAGTTGCAGCAGCTCGCAGGTAAAGTGCAGCAGGGAAAAGGTAAGTTGCAGCAGGGAAAAGGTAAGTTGCAGCAGCTCGCAGAATAAACGCAGCAGGGAAAAGGTAACTTGCAGCAGGGAGAAGGTAAAAGGTAACAGGTGAAAGGCAAGTTGAAGTAATGAGAAGGAGGGGCTGTTCAATAAACTGTGTCAAATTAACTGTTCAGGGTATAAAAAAACCTGTATCTGCTTAGCAGATACAGGTAATCATGGAAAAGCAAGCCTGTGTTTCGACTCGACTATCGTAGTATCACTTTAAAATGGATGGGTCTTACCTGAGCGAACTCGGGGCTTTGGGCGCCATAGACCGATTTGACATAATTCTTGACCGCTTTGGCCACATCAACCAAACCAACAGAAGTTTTATAGAGGGTCTTGTTGCGCGACACTCGGGCATTGCTGAGGGCGGTGAAGGCCGTGTCGACGTCATTTTTTTTAGCTACATAGTGGGCTAGGCGGGCATTCATACCGGCTATTTTGAGGTCGTCTTCGCCGGGGACGTAACTGTCTTCGCTGGCGGCGACGGCAATGAGAGCTTCGAAATGCTGTACTTTCTGATCGAAGGATTGCTGACGGGTGGAATTGGATGCCAGTGGTGTGGCGTTAGGGTCTACCGGTGGTTTTGGTTTGGCCCTGCCACCTTGAAGTTTGCGGTTAAAGCCCTGTGTGTCTTTGATGAGTTCAGGAGAGGCATCGGTGGCTTTGAGCGAGTTCATGACCCTGGTGGCAAAGCCCGGAAGCGTATCGAAGGCTTCGCTCCTGTCATGGACGGCGTTGTTATAAGCCACGCCTTGGTTGATCACATTGGTGAGATCGGTTTGGGCATTGCTGGCCAGTGCTACAAGGGCCGGTAACGTAAGACCGGTTTTAGTTGGATTGTAGTCTGCGCCATAGCTTTCTACAAAGGAGATGAGGTCGTTGAGGTTCGCACCGTTTTTTGCATGCCCAACTTCTGATTTAGATTTCATGTTTTTGAAATTTAAAAGGGTTAAAAAAAATTGGATTCGGGATAAAAATGATCGAAAAAAGTGCGGTTTAGAGGTTTCCGGAAACCCTTAGCCAGACTTGTTTTGAGCAGCGATCCTGATGACAAACATAGGAGAGTGGTATAAAATAAAATAGGGTTATACGATCTATTTATTAAAGAGGGAAATTTGACTGTAGATAGGGAAAAATGGCTGTGGATGGACTCAATTTTTTGGATACGCGGGGAAAATCGCGGTTGCTTTGCACTGATTTTTTGGGTAAATGAGAAAAAAAGGGGAATTGAAATAAACTTTGTTTTTAAACACGGAAGAATGAATTGAATCGTATGCGAATGATAGAATAAGATAGGGCTTGCTGAAAAAGTCAGCGATATTCTCGGCTGTTGCCTGAAATGTCATGCATCTCTGCGTGCTACTTTTGCTCTGAAAATATTGCTTAAGATTAAATTGAGTAATTTCAGCAAGCCCTAAGACAGAAGTAAGGACAGCTTTATGATGGGTGTAAGTGGTTAAGTAGTAATGCAGCATGGCACTTACACGTTTCCGAAATTATCCACTATTTCGTTGGCCTGGAGCATGACCTTTCTTTTTCCGGCTTTGACCATGGAAGAAATCGCCGCCATGTATAAGAGCATAGGCAGTTGATGAAGGACAGATGTATCCTTGTACTTTCATGATTTTTATTCCATGGTAAAAGGTATTTATTTAGGTTTGCAAAGTGAAATTTCAAATACCCTCTTATTTTCAATCTGACATAAAAAACTATCTTGCACTGACGGGTAAGACGATTAAGCAGCGAGCAGCTGAAATCGTTACCAATTCTACGAAAGAGGTCATCTCTTGGGAACAAATCAATCAAGAAGAGTTTGAGTTTATCATTCCAAGTCAACGTAACCAAGAGGAATATCTTGTGAACCTTGATTTTAGTGAAGACATGCTGAGTGGCCATTGCAGTTGCCCCTATAGCAAAAGGCATTTTGACGATTGCAAGCATATTGTCGCCGCGATTATGATATTGGAAAACTATATTGAAAACAATATGAAAGCTCCTGCGAAGCAATCGGCTGAGGTGAAAACTGTAAAATCTAAAAAATTGGATGGCGGCCCTTTCTTATTCCCTTCCTCGGTAGTGAATAGAACTACGATTGAAACGTATTGTAATGTCTCTTCATGGTATCAACTTGAATCTAAATTATGGAATCATTATGCATGGCGGATTTTTCAGAATCTGACAGACAAATCGGCTTCCTTTCAGTACAATAAAACCACGTATGTGAGTGCAAAATACGACGGACAGCAATGTATTGAAATCAATTGCAGCTGCATGGCCATGAACAGTAAAAAAATTTGTCAGCACGGACTAATCTTTTTAATGTTAATGAAAGTTAGGGGGTTCGAATTTTATTTTCGGCAATTTGATGACCTGTCAGACGAGCGAAGGGCCTTATTGGCCAAGTATGAATTGTCGCCTGATGATGCACTGGCCCAGCATTTTGAATTTGACTTTGATTCGAGCGGGAGATTGATGATCCATAAGATGCCTGACAATTTATTGAACCCATCCAATACCAGTGTATGGGAAAGTGTAAAAACAAAATTGTCGTTGGCCAATATCAACAAAAATCCTGTCAAACAAGCTGAACTCGAGCAGTTTGACAAGATGGCTTTACTGTTTTCGTTTCAACCCGAACAGGAAGCTTGCATCAGACTCGAACTGTTGGGTATACGAAAGAAGAAAACCGGCGAAGGAAATGTGTATAAGAAAATGGGCTTACGCAATCAGCCCGGCTTTACCTTGTTGTCGTCATTTTATCCCGACATGCCTGCTTTGTTACAACCGATCAGTTTAGACAAGATCGAGCATCAAGTGACTTACTGGAGTAACAATTGGGAGCATCTTCCTCTTCGTATCAAGACAAATTGGATACAGCAGCTGAAGGCTATCTGTAAGCAACTCGCACAACAACATTCCTCTATAGAAATTTACACGATAAAAGACCAGAAAATCTATCAGCTGATTCAATTCAATGAAGCTGTGCCGGTTATTTCGTTCCAACTTTCATTGAAACAAAAATTTATCGAACTGGAGGGCCGGATCCGATTAAATGATATCGATGTATCCATGGCTGACGTGAGATTTTATCCTTGGTTCCTGATTGAGCATCATCATACTTTTTATTTCATTGAAGACGAGGTGGCCGACATCTTGAAGCTTCTGACAAAGGGGAATCTCTTTATCCCCTTCAATGATTTCAATACGTTAAATGCAGAAATCATTGTTCCCCTGTCTAGAAAATACACTGTCCGTTATGACGATTCATTAAATATTTTGACCACCAACCTCGAGGATGAAATACCACAGTTGCAAATCGAACTGAGTGAATTGAGCAATGAATATTTACGCTTGTCGCCAAAATGGGAGTATGGCGAATATCAGTTTGATTATCATAGCGCCGCCATTGTTAAGGACAAGGATTCCATACAACAGATTGTCCGTAACGAAAAGGCTGAAACTGTTTACAGAGAATGGCTGCAACAGCTTCATCCTTCTTTTATGAACAAGCGGCAAGACTTTTTTTATGTCACCATCAAAGATGCATTGAAAGATGAATGGTATTTCAATTTCTTACAGGAAGCGGCTGAACGGCAGGTGTTGCTGACTGGTATGGAAAAATTGAAGCATTTTAATTTTAATACGTCTAAGCCGACGTTGGATGTAAAAGTCGGCGGGGGGATAGATTGGTTTGATGTTAAGATCGAGGTCAATTATGGCGGTTTAGTGGTGCCATTATCCGAATTAAAAAAAGCCATTTTGTCGGAACAGAAATTCATCAAACTATCAGACGGCTCGTTAGGATTGATACCTGCAGAATGGGTTAAAAAATACAGCTATCTCTTAAAAAGCGCCAAACTATCTGATAACGCTTTACAAGTCTCGAAGTTTCAATGGACTTTGGTTGACGAGCTGAGTGAACAGCAGGTCAACTCACAACAAGTGGCTGAGGAGTTGAAACGAAAAAAAGAACTGTTGAAAAATATAGATCGGCAAAACAAATATACCCTCCCTAAAAAAATAAGCGCCGAATTGCGGGATTATCAACGTGCCGGATTTCAATGGTTATGTACCTTAGACAGTCTTGAATGGGGTGCTTGTCTGGCTGATGACATGGGACTTGGAAAGACCTTACAAACCCTTTGTTTTTTGGCCTATCTAAACACCAAGAAAAGAAATACGCATCTGATTGTTTGCCCAACTTCACTCATCTATAATTGGGAAAGCGAGATTCAGAAATTCTGCAAGCATCTCAAGTATGTGATTCATTATGGTAATGAACGGAAAGATAGTGTGACACATTTTTCAGAGTATGATATTGTGATCACTTCGTATGGTATGGTCCGTTCTGATATCAAGGAGTTTGCAGCATTTCCGTTTCATTATGTGATTTTAGATGAAAGTCATGCTATTAAAAATCCCGCTTCACAAATATCGAAGGCGGTATCCTTGTTGATATGTAAAAACAGATTGGCATTAAGCGGAACGCCCCTGCAAAACAATACCATGGATATCTATTCTCAAATGAATTTTTTAAACCCGGGGATGTTGGGCAGTGCAGAAAGTTTTAAAACTGAATTTGCCACTCCGATTGATAAACATAGTGACAGGAACAAGATTGAATTGCTTCGTAAAATGCTTTTTCCATTCATGCTTCGACGAACTAAGGAGCAGGTAGCTAAAGATTTACCTGATAAGACCGAGAGTATTCTTTGGTGTGAAATGGAAAAGGAGCAACGCAAGATCTACAATAGCTTTAAAGAGTATTACCGCAAACTCATCTTGAAAAAGATCGATGAAGAAGGAATGAACAAAAGTAGTTTCTTCATACTGGAAGGCTTACTAAAACTAAGACAGATTTGCGATTCACCTGCGATATTGAACGAAGAAGTCAAGTATCCCAATGAGTCGGTGAAGATAGAAGAACTTGTACGAGAATTAGAAGAGAATACCGGCACCCATAAGGCCTTGGTATTTTCCCAGTTTGTCACTATGTTGAAGCTGATAGAAAATGAGTTGGTCAAGAAAGAAATTCCTTACTTATATCTCGATGGGCAAACGAAGGCGGCAGAACGTAACAATCTGGTCAATCAATTTCAGAACGATAAAGAACAGAAAGTCATGCTGATTAGTTTAAAAGCGGGCGGTGTAGGTCTAAATCTAACAAGTGCCGATTATGTTTATCTGATTGATCCTTGGTGGAATCCAGCGGTGGAGCAGCAAGCTGTCGATCGCACCCATCGTATCGGACAAACCCAAAAAGTGTTTGCCTATAAGATGATTTGCAAGGATAGTATTGAAGAAAAAATATTGTCCTTGCAACAAAAAAAGAAATCGCTTTCTACTGAATTAATTTCTGGCGAAACCTCCTTTGTTAAAAAATTAACCCGCGATGATATACAGTTTCTTTTCAGTTAGTGCCCGTATCTGTGAGCCTGGTAAGCAATGGTTACTGAAGGCATGAAGGTTTGGGCTACAAGAAAGCGGACAGAACGTTATGCTTAATGCTTTAGTAAATAATTGAATATCGATTCGTTCTTTGTAGTAAGCGATACCTATTTAGGGCTTGCTGAAAAAGTCAGAAGTACATCAGGTACGAACCGGCAAAATGAAGCTGTGTTGATCATACTGCGAGTTGCAGCCGGTGAAGTAGATGGTGTGCTTCTGGCTAACGAAATGATCGATGGGTTTAAAAAGCTGAGATGTACGATTTTCTCGGCTGTTGTCTAAAACGCCATGCATCTCTGCGTGCACTTTTGCTCTGAAAATATTGATTATGCTTAAATTGAATGATTTTCAGTAAGCCCTATTTATCTGTGAAGCGAAGGATGTTTCGCGTAGAAGCTGCGCATACAAGGAGAGAACATAAAATGCCAATCCATATCACTTTCTTCTTATCCTGAAATAGTCAGTATGTTCCCTGTCTTTACAACTGTATATGTTTTCAGGGGTGCCGGTGGTGGACCGGAAGTTACCTTTCCGGAAGTGTCAAAAGTTCCTCCGTGACATGGGCATACAAAATTGTTACTTCCCGGGTTATACCCGACACTGCAGCCATTGTGAGTACAACTTTGGGCTACGGCGATAAAATTGCCTGATAAGTTTACAACCACGACTCCGTTTGAAGATACTGAACCACCTAAGGTACCAAGAGACGCATTAGCTGGTTTAGAGAGGTCAAGTGTGAAGTTGACGGTTGGTCCTTGCGGCGTTGATGAATTGATGGGCTTAGTGCAGCTTTCAATCAAGGTGCCTAGTCCTGTTAAACCTAATCCGCAGAGAGAACAGGTTTTTAAGAAGTCTTTTCTATCCATGTCGTGTGAGTGTTTTGGTTCCAACTAAGTTCTGTTGATTTTATTGTCACCTGAAGAAAATAAATGGTAAGTCAAGAAGGTTTCAGTCGCCTTTTAACTTTTGTTTATGAAGTTTAACTGCCTTGATGCTTCATTGCAGTTTGTTGGTGTGTGATGAAAGTTGAAGGGTGTATAGAGTATGAAACCAAGGAATGCAGGTTCGATGATGGGATATTGATAAGCTCATTTCTTCCCGTAGTGTGTCGACCAGTGTAATCATCTTACATCTCTAATCAAATTGTCGGACGCTGCGTAAGGATGAGCCCAATTTCAATGGTTCACGGAGTGTGTTCAACCGCACTTCGAATCGGCCTCTATCCGGTCATCGCTGCAAGAAATATGTATACGAGTCAATGGACGTTTCGCAGTAAAGTTAAAAAGAGGAGCATTTATTTTTTCTTAAGACTTGAAAACACCAAATCATTCAGAAAAGCAATGATTTCGCTTTCCTCTTTCGTCTTGCTGAAATCAGTGAGAGAAGGCAGATTATTCATAAAGAAATTTTGGAAGTGTGCCATTTCGACAATGGTGGTGGCCAGGGATTTCGGATATTTGTATTTCAAATTTACTTCTTTGATCATATTGCCTATCACCGCGCAAAGGACTTTGTAAGGTTGGAAGAATTGTTGTTTGTTATCCTCGCCCACCTGCTTGGTGAGGTATGCCTTGGACCCTTCGGCGATAATGATCTGATGAAGCAAACTTTCGTTGATATGATGGGTCTGTTCGTCATCTTCGACCGTTGAGGCCAATAATTTGATCACCCTTTTCAACTTCACTATCGGGTCTGTGATGTTGTTGGTATGAAAGCTGATCTGAAATTCAAGCCATCCCCAATACCAAGCAGTGAGATAAACCAACAACTTGTGTTTATTTTCGAAGTAACGATAAATGCCGGCTTCGGTGGTGCCGATCTCGGCGGCTAGCTTTTTAAAGGTAAAGGTTTCGATACCCTGGGCGTATATCATTTCGACACTATGCTTAATGATGCTTTTTCCAAGGTCAGAGCTTTCGGGGTTGCGAAGGTATAAGGCTTCATTCATGCTGATCTGTAATTGCGGCTTCATGTCGGATGTTTTATCGTCTGTTTGAGAAGCAACAAAGCTACAGAAAAAATATTTGCAATTATTTAAGATAGTAAAACTATCAATAAAGAAACAATTACTATCTTTGCGTCGAACATAAAAAATCTGTCATGTTACTCAATCGACAAATACCCCCGTTTTACATTCTTAACAAGGTGAAATATGACCTGGTGTATGTACTCATCGTTTCGCTGACCGTTCTTTTCATAACGGAAAGATATGGGGCCTTGCTTCCTGAAATGCCGTTGACCATACCGGCATTTATAGGAACGGCGATTTCAATCCTGCTTTCATTCAAATTGAACCAATCCTATGACAGATGGTGGGAAGCCCGTAAAGTATGGGGCGCTATTGTAAACGACTCCCGCAGTTTTGTCATTCAGTTACAACATCTGACCGCAAAAGGCCATGAGGCGACAATAAGGAAAATCGCGTACCGACAAATAGCGTGGTGCTATTCCTTAGGACAATCTCTGAGAGGATTGAATCCGATGGAGAATCTGGAACGATATATTACAGCCGAAGACCTTGACGAGTTGAAACAACACAACAACAAACCGCTGGCATTTCTTTCCCTTCACGCCAGGGATATCAGGGAACTGAAGGACAATCAACAGCTCGACATCTTTTCTCAACTGCAATTAGATAATACGTTGGTCAGGCTTTGTGATGCGCAAGGGAAATCAGAACGAATTAAGACGACGGTATTTCCGGTCACCTATAGGTTGTTTCTTAACACCATCATTTATGTATTTGTGGTGACCCTTTCCATTTCCTTGAACAATGTGGCCGGTTTATTTGAGATTCCACTGTTAGTTATCATTTCAACTGCATTCTTCCTTCTTGAAAAATCAGCGACACTTATGCAGGATCCTTTTGAGGACCGACCAACCGATACAGCCGTGACGGCCATTGCCCGGAATATTGAAATTAATATCAGGCAACTACTGAAGGAAACAGACATTCCGTTACCTCATCAACCCGAAAATTTTTATTTATTATAAACAATTAAAATTCACTAAAAATGAAAACGCTCACACAACAAATGCAAGCTGCCATCACTCCTTCCATGGCTTTAGATTTATTGAAAGAAGGAAACAAACGATTTGTCAGTAACCTCAAGGTAAACCGCAATCTATTACAGCAGGCTAACGAGACTTCAGACGGGCAGCATCCTTTCGCTGTTATTCTGAGTTGTATCGACAGTCGTACCTCCGCCGAATTGATCTTTGATCAGGGACTTGGCGACATCTTTAGTGTACGTATAGCGGGAAACATCATCAATGAAGATATCTTAGGCAGTATGGAGTTTGGTTGTAAGGTAGCGGGTTCGAAAATCATCGTGGTATTAGGTCACACAAAATGCGGCGCTGTAAAAGGCGCATGCGATCATGTCGAGATGGGCAACCTGACCGCTTTATTGACTAAGATACGGCCAGCAGTTGACGATGAAATACAGACAAAAGAGAACCGGAATTCCGGTAACGCACTCTTTGTTGAAAATGTAGCCTCGATCAATGTCAAGCGCACGGTGAAGTCAATCATGGAGCGAAGTCCGATACTGAAGGAGATGATTGAAAGCGGTCAAATCGGAATCGCCGGAGGCACTCACGATATATCTACAGGTGAAGTGACCTTTTATCCTGAAACCATGGTTTATGGTTCACAATGGGATACTAAGTAGGGCTTGCTGAAAAAGTCTGAAGTGCATCAGGTACGAGCCGGCAAAACGAAGCTGTATTGATATACTGCGAGTTGCAGCCGGCGAAGTAGATGGTGTGCTTCAGGCTAACGAAATTGTGGAAGGT
>CAIQUX010000184.1 GCA_903875055.1 uncultured Bacteroidota bacterium | reverse complement strand
ATCAGGATTTTGAACACCGTCTTTATCTGCCAATCGTTGGAATTTTGCTTGTGTTGAGTCAGACGGCTTTGTTTCAAAACATGAAGGAACGTACCACCGCGTTGGTCATAGTAGTCATTGCGGTAGTGTTTGCGGGAATCAATCTGATGCATCAGCAAAAGTTCAGCGATCCGATTTCTTTCTGGACGGCCGCTGTCAATACCACACCCAATTCGGCCTATGCCAATATGATGCTGGCAGCACGTATCAAGGAAAGTGATCCCAAACGTGGGGATGAATTGATGCGTAATGCCTATCATCTGAACCCGAAGGAGAAGTATGTCAATTATTATCTGGGGAAGGATTTTATGGATAAGAATAACATCGATTCGGCAGAAAAGTATTTACTCGCCGAACTCAAAGGCTCGGCTTATTTTGATACCTATTTTCTGATGTCAAGAGTGGCACTCGAAAAGCGCGATAGTATGGGCAGTCTCAATTACATGGCCACCTATCTTGAAAAAGACCCCGGCAATTCCCAAGCCATGAATAATTATATCCTACTGCTTTGTCAGATGAATCAATGGGATAGGGCCAAGGCTTTCATTGCTAAAAAGCAACAAGAAAATATAGTAGTACCCAAGGCACTTGTCGATCTGGCAAATGGCATTCCTGTCCAATAGCGGCTTTGCAAGCTGTTTACACAATCTGCTTGATAGTATTTTAGACCATAGACCATTGACGATCGACCATGCTCGGCTGTCATCGAACATCGACCATCCACCATTGACCATGGTCGGCTGTCATCGAACATCGACCATCCACCATTGACCATGGTCGGCTGTCATCGACTATAGACCATCCACCATTGACCATGGTCGGCTGTCATCGAACATCGACCATCCACCATTGACCATGGTCGGTGGTCCATCGTCAGTGGTCATTTATCATCATTTATCATTATCGCATCCGCATCGGTCATAATGTCGTCCGGTTTTATCATTATCGCATCCGCATCGGTCATAATGTCGTCCGGTTTTATCATTATTGCATCCGGTTTTATCATTATTGCATCCGCATCGGTCATAATGTCGTCCGGTTTTATCATTATTGCATCCGGTTTTATCATTATCGCATCCGCATCGGTCATAATGTCGTCCGGTTTTATCATTATTGCATCCGGTTTTATCATTATTGCATCCGCATTTATCAGAATGTCATCGTCGGATATCATTATGTCGTCGTCGGTCATCATGATCGAGTGGCGGTTTATCATTATGCCATCGTCATCGGTCATAATGTCGTCGTCGGTGATCATAATTGAGTGGCGGTTTATCATTATGCCATCGTCATCGGTCATTATGTCGTCGTCGGTGATCATGATCGTGTGGCGGTTTATCATTATGCCATCGTCATCGGTCATAATGTCGTCGTCGGTCATCATGATCGTGTGGCGGTTTATCATTATGCCATCGTTATTGAACATTTGACCATCGACCATCGTCAACGGACCATCGTCAACTGACCATCGTCTGCGGTCCATTGTCCGCGGTCCTTCCTTTCCTCTCATTATTAATCCACGAATCTCAAAACAAATACTCCATGTATCCTCAACTCACAAGTCAGTCGCCGCGAAAAAGAATACGATACACCGTTAGCCATATCATGAGTATATTTGAGAGTGATTATGATTCAAAATACATCAGACCGTCGAGTCCGAAAGGATAAGAGAACTGAGTTGAACTCTTTGCTGTGGATATGGAGAATTAAGGTTAGCAGGGATACAAGCCTTTGGGTAAGAAAATAAACTAATGATGAAGAAAGCAATATTAATGGCGTTACTAGTCTTTTGTGTTTTGCCTCTCCTAAGTCAAAATAAGCTTGGTAATGAATGGATAACCGGGGCCGGCGGGCAAAGAATAAGATTTGTTGGGAGTAGTATCATCTCAAACAATAATGTATATTACAATAGCTACTTCACAAAAGGAAATTCTAATATTTGTGACACAAATGGTCATCTTTTATTATGTAGTGACGGCTATAATGTGTATGACAGTAACGCAAATTATTTGGATGGTGGTCATACGTTAATTCCGATTGATTTTTATCTACACGAAGATGGATGGAGTATGTACTCACAATCAAGCATTTTTTTACCTATGGATAGCAGTATTTACTATTTCATCACTCCCACATTCAGTAACGCGCAATTCGCCGATTGCCTTTCAAACAATCACTGTTTTTTTGATTTGTTACTATATAATACAATTGATATGAAAGCGAATGGAGGAGCAGGAAAAGTTGTAAAGCAAATGCAGCCACTTATGCAAAATGCATCACTAAGTAAGACACAAATGATGGCATGCAAGCATTCTAATGGTAAGGACTGGTGGTTATTAAAGCAAGCAGGTGATAGCAACATAATATACAAATTCCTTTTTACTCAGGATAGTATTTATGACAAGGGAAAACAAATATTCAGTGCTCCTGTTTGGGGGGGATGGGACATACGGGGCCAAAGTGTTTTCAGTAGTGATGGTAGCCAGTATGCCACAACAACACATGGAGGTTCAAGTGGGCAAATTTTCTTAGCTGATTTTGACAGATGCTATGGAATACTAAGTAATCCAAAAGTAATTATCATGCCTGTCGGCTCTCAACATGACCCTGCTGATACTACACTTCCAGAGCATTTGTCAGTCGGTTTAGCCTATTCTCCGAACGGTAAACTCTTGTATGTCATAAGTATGTCGAATATTTGGTAGTATGATTTGCAAGATACTACTTGGTATCATGTTGCTGGCTTGGATACATCGTACCAGAAATTTCAAGACTATGATGCCTCTTATTTAGGCCCTGATGATAAATTGTATATAGGAAACTTCGCCGGTCTAAGCAAGCAGATGAGCGTGATTGATAACCCCGATGTAAAAGGTGCAGGATGTAATTTTTGCCCGCGATGCTTGCGATTAGATAGCTTGGGAGCTAATGCGTATGTGGGTACACCACCTTGTATGCCTAACTATGGGTTGGGGGCAAAGGAATGTTGGCCGTTAAATACTAATGAGGTAAGCAGTAAAACTCCTGAAATTAATATATATCCTAATCCGGCGATTGGTAAAGTAACAATAACAGCAAGTGAGAATTTCAGTGAAATAAAAATATACACGATGCTTTCGCAACTGGTATTTGAAATGAAATCAAAGCCTGTTAGTCAAATAGAAATTAATACGCAAGGACTTCCTTCAGGTATTTATCTGTTGCAAATCGATGGAAAGTATAGCAGGAAATTGGTGGTTGAATAAGAAGTAACCATACGGTCCTGCCAAGCATTGACTTCTATCATCTTCAATCATCCTGCCCTGCACAGCGAGAAAAGAACATACTCCCAAGTAAATCAAACCAACTCATGAGGCACACCTCCGCTTCAAGAAAATGCTCAAATTATTAGCAAAGAAATCATCTGTCTTTTGATTGAAAGTTGCACAATGAAACTACTTTAGCGAAAAAATTATACAATGAAATTAAGCGAAACTTTATTAGCCGAATTCCAACAGGAAGCACAAGGCACACGAAAACTGCTGGCGCTGGTACCCTTTGACAAAGCAGATTACAAACCTCATGAAAAATCAATGACACTGAAAAGTCTGGCAGTACATGTGGCCGGTATCGCAGGCTGGTGGAAAGAATGTCTGGTCAGTGATGTACTTGATTTTTCGGTCGGTGATTTCAAACCCAAGCCGATCGAAAGCACCGATGAATTGCTGGCCTATTTCGATGGACTGATGGAAAGCTCTTCCAAGATCCTGAGCGAAATCAATGAGGATGAATTCGGTAAACCATGGACCATGCGTAATGGCGAACAGATTTATTTCACGATGCCTAAAGCGGCTGTCACACGTACCTGGTGTCTGAATCACTGGTATCATCATCGTGGTCAGCTGACGGTCTATCTTCGTCTCCTCGATGTGCCATTAGTAGGTATGTATGGTCCTACGGCCGATGATGCGAACAATTAATCATCTGATCGTACAAGATATTTTCAAAGAAGCCGGATGCTGCAAAGCGTTCGGCTTTTTTATTTCTTGGGTTTTCTCGATTTAGGTTTGCCATACTTGGCCATCATCTTATCCTTATGACTGACCTTGACATTGACCTTCTTGTTTTTCTCTGATTTCTCATGAAAGGCGGCTCCTATACCTTCCCCTTTAGGGATTTTGAAAGGTATATGCTTCATCCGAATCTTGGGTATTTCATCGTCAGTCAACACCGTCGATATGACAAGCGATGCAGGAAGCTGCGTCGGGGCGATGGTAGTCTGCATCAGGGCTTCAATGGCTTCAAACTGTTCGGTTTCATTATCCGCCACGAAGGTGATGGAAGTTCCGTTCTTGTCAGCTCGTCCTGTACGCCCTATACGATGGATATAATTTTCCGCTACTTCAGGCGTATCGAAACAGATGACATGCGACACATCTTCAATATCCAATCCACGAGCGATGATATCTGTTGCAATCAGGATTTTCGTTTCACCTGCTTTGAATTTATTGACCGCATTGAAACGGAAATTCTGTTCCTTGTTGGAATGTATGACGCCTACCTGCTCAGGAAATTTTTCACATAACGGAAGGAATAATTCATCCGCCATTTTTTTTGTAGCCACAAACAACAACACTTTCACCATCGAAGAGTCTTCTTGTAATATTAGTTCAAGCAAGTTGACCTTGGTATTGAAATTCGGTACACGGTAGACAATCTGTTCGATCTTTTCAAGCGGCGTTCCCACGGGGGCCGCTTCTATTCTGACAGGGTTATTGAAATAGTCTTCGATCAGTAATTCAACTTCATCCGTCATGGTAGCTGAGAACAAAAGGTTTTGTCGTTTTTCAGGAAGGGTTTCCAACACGCTTTTCAACTGTGACCTGAAACCCAGATTAAGCATTTCATCCACCTCGTCGATCACCAGTTTCTTGATGGCTTTGGTTCGAAGTGAACCGCAATAGATCAGATCCAATAATCGTCCGGGTGTGGCTACCAGGATATCCATCCCTTCTTCTACTTCGCCGCGATGCACACTTAAATTGACACCGCCATAGACTGCTAAGGCCGTGAGATTCATGTATTGACCTAATCGTTTGGCTTCATTGGTGACTTGCACAGCCAGTTCTCGTGTCGGGACTATGATGAGGGTTTGAGGGTGACGTTCTTTTGTGAATTTGAATTGCTTCAGGATAGGCAACAGATAAGCGGCTGTTTTTCCTGTACCCGTTTGTGCGATACCGCAGACATCCCTGCCCGACATCACCACCGAAAAGGTTTTCTGCTGAATGGAAGTAGGCTGGGTGTAACCGGTTTCATCTAAGGCTTTTTGTAAGGATATAGGAAGTTTGAAGTCTGAAAAAGTCATAAAGAAAGCGTTCAATTTTTGCGAAAGGTAAATCAAAATTAATTAGTCTGTTTTTAAGGCTTTAGAACACCAATTTGAAGAAGAATCAAATCATCAAATAGGGTATAAGGTAATATCTGTCAAAGTTCCGGTGAAACGGTTATTTTTGTCCATAAAATTGAAACAATGAAAATGTATACCAAACTGGCTTTTCTGTTGATGGCCAATATGATCATGATGTATTCGGCTACTGCGCAACAAAAACAAGTTCAGCACGACATTAAAGGAGAAGAAGTCAGCTATTCATTAAAGGGACTGACCATGAAAGGTTATGTGGCCTATGATGCAGCTATAAAGACAAAAAGACCGGGTATCGTAGTAGTGCACGAATGGTGGGGAAGTAATGAGTATGCACGTAAGCGTGCCCGCCAGTTAGCCGAGCTTGGGTATATCGCCTTTGCGGCCGATTTGTTTGGTGATGGTAAGATAGCTGAAGACCCTAAGACAGCTGGTGAATATGCAACCCCGTTTTATCAGAATCCTCAGATGGCAAAGGACCGCATCGAGGCTGCCATCAGTAAACTGAAAGAATATCCTCAGACCGACGCTTCTAAAATAGGAGGTGTTGGTTATTGTTTCGGTGGCAGCATGTTGTTGAATTCAGCGAAGTTGGGTATGGATATGAAAGTGGTGGTCAGTTTCCATGGCGGATTGGCTGGTGTCGCTGCCAAGCCTGGAAGCACAACGGCTAAATTACTGGTGTGTCATGGTGGTGCCGATAAGTTTGTGAGTGAAGATGATATCAAGCATTTTAAAGAGAATCTGGATTCCATGAAAGTATCCTATCAGATGGTAGTTTATCCGGGCGCTACGCATGCCTTTACCAATCCCGACGCGACTGCCACAGGTAAAAAATTCAGCATGCCGATTGAATACAATGCTGCTGCTGATAAGAAGTCTTGGAATGATATGAAATTCTTCCTGATGAGGGAATTCAGATAATGCTATGTTGCATTATTCTTTACCTTTCTGAATCATTTCGTTCAATTCGGTTTTACTGTTCTCAAATGAGAATACCTTGTTCGCCATGAAATAATTTTTGGCATCCACGCAATAGGAATATGCATACTTCGCAAAATCAAGTTTCGATTCTTCAAATGACATTGCTTTGCATATGTCTATGATCTGGTTCACTTTCAGGCAGTTTGATGACACGATACTCTTGGCAGTGCTGAGTCTTGTCTCATCAAAACCGCTTGATTTGACAGATTTCAACGCTGCCAGAAAATCGGCAGGACGCATGGCATATCCCTGACAATTGGTGAAAGTTTCGTGGGCAACCACAGTCTGTTCCAGTTTTTTCTTGGTGAAGCATGACCTACATTCTAATTTCCAAAGAGGAACCTCACCATCAAACCGCCACGTGTAGTGGTGATAGGGAAAGCGTTTGAAACATACGGTATGCTTTGTCGTCGGTCCATGAAGAATCGTAAGGTCAGGGTCTGACTGTAGATATAATCAATCGAAGGAGAGATGGTGATGACTTTTTGCCCCCTCGTAGCTTTTGATTCTTCCTGATCCAATCGGTTGATGGTAGTGAAATCATCACGCAATCCGAAATCAGCCTTGATATTGATATCGCTTCGCTTCTTATCGATTCCGAAATACTTGATCGGAATACGCACTTTCTTCAGTCGCATACCACCACCAAAGGTGATCTCCTTGCTATTGGTCTCACTCAATTGATAATCAACCAGGCTCATGCTCAGGATACGTGATTTCTTGTATTCGATGCGCAGATTCAGGGAATTCTTGAAAGTGGCATCGATTCCTAATAAAGGTCCAAAGTTTTCGGTGATGGTCATGTTCGGTACCGAAAAATATGGTACATAGTTATGCGAAACAGAATCGATAAACGATGGGAATCCTAAAGCATATACATCACGATACAATAACGATGATGTGAAGCTGTTCATCGACAAGGTGCCTGAATATGCATGGGTGAGAGTAAAACTCTGGAATATCTTACGGAACGGTTTGGTTCTTGATAAGCCGTTATAGTTTAAACGCCAGTTCGGTTTTGGTAAGATATGCTTGAACGGATTCGATTTGATATTCTCATTGTCATTTGATATCAGCGGGTAGGTCGAAGGATCTTTGCCTGTATATGCCGCCAGGAAAGCAGGTATTAAAACCTCTTGCGAGTATCGGGTGTATCCTTTTTTGTATTCTTGATCTTCAGGTGCTTGTGCATTGGCAGTATAAGGGTTAATAAGCCCTAAACGGTTTGAGATGACCTTACGGTTGCTTTCAAAATCAAAGAAGGCTCTTGTTAGATTATCAGCACCACGTTTCTGGAACATGGTATTGAAGGCCACGTACGATATGCTGAATCCACCGGTTTCATACGGATTCAGATGGATATAATCATTGGTACCCCCAACAGTATCCTTATATAATTCGGAATGCGCCTTATTGAAAGTTTTCATCATGGTGAAATCCAATTTGAAATCTTTAAACGGTTCAAGGTTAGCCGTGATATTCATGGTTTGTGAATAATGTTGTTGGAATGGAGCGTTGAATAAGGAATCTCTCGTCAACACATTATCTTTTCCTTTTCCTTCAAGCCACAACCTGTCTGGTTGATAACCGAAGGCGAATAGCGATGGATCATTCTTATTCCTGAAATTCATCCCAAAATATTGGGTGCTGTCCATATAACCTGGCAGGGTAGTACCCTGGTTTTCATTGTAATTGATCGTAGCCCGTTTCACCATCATCAACAATTTTCCTATGGCACGTATAGATTCAGGAGGATTTGGCTCTTTCTTCTTCTTGACTGGCTTCTTAGCACCTTTAGCAATCGGGGCTGATCCTTTTTTATTGGTGCTGTCTTTTGATGTGATGCTTTTACCGCCGCCGCTTCCATTACCACCACTCGCACTGCTGCTGCCCGAGGTTCCACCTGTGTTGTTATTAGCTGGTTGATTCGGTGTGTTTCTTGCAATATCCTTACTGTCTTTCTGATCGTTATTCTTGATGACATCCGGCGATTTAATTTCACGATCTGTCACAGAACCTACATCCTTACCTGATCCTCCATCTTTTCCCGGACCACTCGGAATATTATCCGTTCGGCCGTAGTCACCTTTTCCTATATCTCCTCGTCCCGGATCACCTTTTCCTCCACCGCCTTTCTCTATATTCGTATCCGATTTCTTATCACCACCTTTCCCACCAGGATTCTCTTTACCACCGCGAGGTGGTGTATTGGCCAATGGCCCGTTGATGATGCGAAGTATCTTGACTTTATTGTAAAGCTTGTTAAAGTCCATCTCACCATTCACCTGTTTATTTTGTGTATTCCCTATGACATTTCCAAGGTTCTTGGCAAGCAAAGATGAACTAGTCCACAGATACGTTGATCCATAACTGGCACGAACGGTAGTCCAGTCCAGTAAAGGTACCTTTGACATAGGCACAGTATAGTTGGCATTCAATGATTGGGTATAACCGGTATTCCTTCCCAGACGACCGAAATTGTGCCAGAAAGTATCTTTTTTAGCCTGTGTATTCAATCGCCCAAATGGTTCATCCACCCGTGAATTGTTGGCAGCATTATAATCAAAGGACAAAGCTTTGGTGAGATCCCAACGTAATGTATATGTTCTTACCCAAGTAAAGAATTTATAATAATTCGGCGTGATAGGGTAAGCACCTTCATCAATATTCCTGACTCTCGTTTCACCCATAGTCCGGTTGATATTATTTCGGAAAGTAAAATTGGTCGGCAGGACATTGAAGTTAAAATCCCGTATCAAATAGAGGTATTTCTTTTTTTGAGAAATAAGTTTCTTGAACGGTTCTATAGGTTTTACTTTGGATGAGTATGTATATCCAAGACTTGCATGATGTTCGTCCAGTTGGTCTTTTTCAAGTAAAGGATTGTGTTTGTCAGTTTGTGTATATGAATAACTCAAATCGAAATTCTGAAGGTCCCAGATTTGTCTTTTCTTATTATTTATGGGTGCCACACGTACATTTTGGAAGTTGATACTCTTGACCGATGTAAAGTCTTGTGCGGCTTTCTTAACAGAATCTTTGGTTTTACCGCTGTAGTTCTTGACTTTGTCACTGAACTTGATATCCATATCATATGGGTCGTATACCGGGTTGCTTACGGTTTGGGAATAACCTGCAAAGATAGGTAATTGCACACCCCAACTTTTAGGTGTGAATTTACCTGCATTGATATTGGCAGAGACGTCAAATTGAGAAAGATTCTCTTTGGCCCGCTGATTGACTCGTTGATCGATATTGCCGTATCCGGCGGTATGCATGCTACCGCTCATTTTTACGGTTCCCAGATCGGCCAGCTGCAAATCTACCTTTCCTAAGGCGGCATATCCACCTGATTCATCCATATTCGAAAGTCGAAGTTCATTGAACCAAACTTCTGCACATTTTTTTGCACCATCATCGGTGAGGTCATTGGCCATTTTTTGAGGATTCAATACACCCAGCATAGCCATCTTTACATCACCCAGATTCGGATTGCCGACAATCTTTACATAATTGCCAAGATCATCTTTTATGATATACGGCACTGCATAGGATCCGCCGCTTTTATTTCGATCAGATTTGACTTGAACGAGTTTTGAAAAATCAAGCACCATACGGTTGGCTTCAGGCCAAATGATATTCGGATCACGGCTAGTGGTAGGTGGTGTCACTTTGAGCGGAATCTCGTATTCATAATAGTTGCTCACAAAGTCACTTCCTAATCGTATGAAGGCTCTGAGTTCATTGTCTTTTAAGGGAGTACCGTTATCGGTTCCTTCGGCATGGATGAACATTTTCATCTGCTTGAAGTTCCGCATGTCCATACCCAATGTTTTGAAAACACCCTTGGCATTTCCATCTTCCAGTCCGCAGATTTGCATAGCCAGAGATTGCTCATTCTGTAAGGCATTTTGTCCGTTGGAAACCTGAAATTGCTGGCGTTGTATTCCAGGAGGAGAAACATAAGGTACGGGTGTACGACTACTATTTTCTTCCACACTCACCGAATATAAGTTGAAGGTAGTTGCGTTATTATCGTCATCAGGTACAAGTTCACCTGGATTCTTCAGAGAAAAATTATAACGACGCCAGCTATTACGGCCTAACTCCAAACGGGCAAAACGAAGGAAGGTGGTATCTTCAAAATCATTCATGAACATTCTCATGAAACGGATTGATTTGAAATCAGGAATGGCACCAACCCGGTCGGTATACTCCTTGATAGGAATCTTGAATTGATACCAGGTTTCTGTCAGGTTCGTATTGTTTGGCATATGAACCGTGGTGTTTTGGCGGTTCACAATAAAGTTAGAACCTACTTGCATACTCGGATCATTCTTAGGTTTCAGATCGATTCGGTATTGAAAATACTGCTCGTTTTCATTCAGTGTATTATCACGATTGATATCCTCTGATTCAGGGATATTAGTGAAGGCGTTCGAATATTGTGATGAATTATCCGTGACAGGTGAATTCCCTTGTGGGTTATTGTATCTTGAATATCGTTTGAAAACAGATGCAGCTTCATTGTCATAATCCGATCCACGGAAATGATGATAGTCATCGTTGGATGGATCTCCAAGAGCTGCAAGATAGACTGGTGAGTTGGCACCGAAATTAGCACTTAGTTCATCCAGATAAGGCTTGAATTCTACCGCCTCCTGGGCATCATTCATACCATCATACCCTACGTCCTGTAAAGCTCTTGCTTCCGGGTTGTTGTCAAAAGCAGGGGTTATTTGTTGCTGGAATTTCGGAATATAAGACCAGTTTGTCTTTTCAATCTTATTGGTATTGGCAGGGTAGGGCAACCCGTTTTCAAAAAACTTTCTGGAGTCTTTCAGGATATCTTCAGAGATGTTTCCCAGATTGATATAGAAGGACCCGCCATTGCTGTTTGGCTTATTGATAAAAGGATCGAGCACCCAGAATTCGATGAATTCCACATTGGCTGTTTCGAAATCGCTGAAATCGATCGGTCTCATAATTCCAGCCCATCGTTTCTTTGGATTCAGCAATTCACCGTTGGCTGTGATATTCGTTGCGTCAAAGTTATACGGACCACGTTGAGTAGGATAAAAAGCCAGGTCAAAAGATGACAGATTACCTTGCAAGGCAGTGTATGATTTGTTGGGAAATACATCTTGTGGTTGAACAAGGTGAATATATGGATTTGATAACTGAGCGGTATCAGTCTTCAGATGTGCCGGAATGCAACTCTGCCCCGGATCCACCATACACGGATCCAGATTATACCACGCCAGTTTGGCTCTGTTTTTCCCATATCTCAAATCATTGACCAATGTAGCTTCAGGAAATAGGATATTCCCAAATTTGTCTTTAGCTTCCTGCGGTGCACTGGCCAGACTCCAGCTAGTGACCGGGAATTTAAGGTCATAACCGCTACGTGTGCCTTCAAAGTCATCGATATAGACATTCGCTTCTCCGTTTTGGTCATTAATAAAACGGCTATGTCCCGGAATTATTTCCGCGGCCTCTGCGCTAGCTACGACCATGGAAGGAGCTGAGGTTGTTATAATAGGCAAACGGTCTATGAATCGAGTGAGTCGGGGTAAATCCTTCTGGGCATTGGCATCCAGTCCCAAGACTGTGTTTTTAATCGGATCTTCGCCAAAGGTGACTTTGTTGAAATACGGCCTTTCTGAAAGACGCAACATAGTACCTCCGATATTGATATTGTTATTGACGAAGTAATCAAAACGGGTGCCTACAAAATTCTGCTGCATGGCCCCGAAATTTGCATTGTTCTCATACGTCACATGAATGGGAATACCTGAACTGAGGAGGCCTGCATTTATGATTCTTAATTTTCCGATACCATAATCAATCGTATAATCCTGATTTTCAATCAAACGTTGTCCACCGGCATTCACAGTTACAGAGCCTTGTGGTATATTGAATCCTCCTAGATAGATTTCAGATGAATTAGCTGATTTAAATGTGCCTTTTAAAAGGAATCGGTTGAACTGTGGAAACTGAATGGCAACATTCTTGGTCGAATCATACAACAACCTGTAAAGGTATTTCTTTTCGAGTTGGGTATTGCCACCCAAAACCGGTTTTAAATCCTCTCCAAATGGTTCCAGTACAGGGAAGATAATCTTTCCCATCATTGAATTCACTGTGATGCCTTCGATATAATCAAATCGACCATCCGGTTGCGGATCTCCCTGATTGTTCAGACGATCAAGGTTTAATAAAGTGATTAACGGAATACCGGCTTTTGGTCCTTCGGGCAAATATCGTTTTTCCCCGCCACCTGGGTCAAGATAAAAAATATTCATTATAAAATCTTCCTGACTGATACCGCTTCCACCTAAAGAATATACATTTTTCATCATCAGGTCCCACAGTGGTACGGTCGGATCCGGAGATGTCGATTTAAGCATTTTGAGGAAAAGCACCTTGGGATTCGTGCTGTCAGGTGGTAATGTAGCAGCAAATTCTCCTACCTGAGAAACACGTCCGTTATTGGTATACTGATAAGCCACACCCAAAACGTCATCTGGTTGCAATTGGATATTCACTGAAATGAAACCAAGTTGAGGATTGTATGAATATTCTGTAGGGTTTAGTTTTCGGGCAAATGTTTTTTCAAAATCCACTCTTCCTTTCAGGCCAAGACTCAGTAAGGAATTCACCACGGTGCCGATACCTCGGGCTCCGGGTGATTGAAGTATTTGGGTATAAAGACTATTGGCATTGTTGTCACATTGTCCATCGTTGCCTTTATAAAAATCTGTACGGTAAGGCTTCCCTTCACCTAAATCCATCAAGGCAACCACATCTCTGGCATTTTCGGTTGAACCGTTTCGGTTGGTAACCCATACCTCCACCTTGTTGATATTGTTCAACGATTGGATGATAGGAAAATTCTTGAGGGCATTATTGTAATTGTCACGGAAATTATGGCCTAACAGAAAATACCTGAAATCATCATATTGGTCACAGGGAATGGAGAAGGTTTGTGTTTGAGCACCGCCCTTCACAGAGAAGCTTTCTTTTTTGGACCGTTGTTGTGAAACCACCGAATTGACCATCAGCCGTCCAAACTGCAACTGGGTTTTTAATCCGAACAACGACTGCACACCCTGTATCAATGATGTCTTCAAAGGGAAACTGATATAACCAGCTTCAATTTTCTTAATGATATCATCATCTTTACCGGCATATTCCAACTTAAGCTGATTTTCAAAATCGAAGGTCGCTTTGGTGTTGTAGTTGAAATTCATTTTCATCTTCTCACCGATCTTGGCCATGAGGTTGATATTCATATTCATATCAAAATCGAAGATGCCGTATTTCTGAGCACTTTGAACGAGCGTAGGATTCTTGACATTCTGCCAATTGCCACCGAAAAATAAATCCACATTTCCTTGCGGCTTCACTTCAATCGTACTGCCACCGAATATCCTGTCCACCAGTGCATTCCCTAAATTCACTTTTGGTATCACGCCGCCTTTCTTTGTAATCTGAGTGATGGTACTGGATCTTCGTTTGAAATAAGCCTCTTCATCTTTACCCGATTGGTACTTCATAAACTCATCATAGGTCATATATGTCGAAGGCCTGTAATACGATTCACCAACTTTTTCTTCGATATTATACTCTTTTTTCTCCGGATCGTATTCGACTTTAGTTTTGATATTAGCTGGATCCTTCAAGTCGAATGTTGCATTCGGGTCTTCATTGAATTTGTCTGCATGACGATCTTCAATCTGATAGTGAAGCGTATCTTTTTTGGACTGAGGAGTATCAACTGCCGGTACTTCATAATTCTCATAATGAAAAGGACTTGCTGTACTAGCAATCAACCCGATGAACGTGGCTGATGAAATGAGAACAAATTGTATGGTATGTCTAAGTATGTTGTTCAAGTTCTTTTATATGTTTTTCAAGGTAAGTTTTATCAGGTCTTCCAGGGATAAGCCAGCTTCTTGTTTTACGCTTTTTTGAATGGCAACAAATGCTGCATTGCGGGCTATGCCCAAACTTACCAAGGCATTTAACGCATCATTCTCCAAATTATTGTGTGGCACTGCGTCCAAATTCACTTCACCTTTAGTTTTCAGTAGTTTGTCTTTTAGTTCCAATATCAGACGTTTCGCCGATTTGGGGCCTATTCCTTTGATTCTGCCCAGTGCTACTTCATTGTCGGTGCGTATGGCATGACTGATTTCGTCTGGTTTCATACTCGATAACATCATTCGCGCAGTAGATGTTCCGACGCCACTTACAGAGATGAGTTGGAGGAAGAGATTACGTTCTTCTTCGTCAAAAAAGCCATAGAGTGAATGGCCATCTTCTTTAATATGCAGATAGGTAAGCAGGCGTCCTTTTTCCAGCGTCTGAATTTTTGAATACGTATGCAGACTGATATTGACTTCATAGCCTATACCGTTCACTTCCATCCATACATACGCCGGATTTTTTGTTACATAATTACCATTCAGGAATACTATCATAGTGAGGAAACAAATATAGTATTTTTTATGATTTGAGATTAGAAATTAACTGCGTTGACAGAAGCAATTTCAGGCAACAGTCAATAGTCAGTTTTTTATCTTTTCTTCCTCCCAAAATTCAAAATAATTATGCCATTGCAAAGGATATACTTTGATCATCTTTTCCATCTGTCGTGTATAATCATTTACCACGTCCGGTATACCGCTTCGGCCTCTTGGATAAATCTTACCACGACTTGCAAAAAAATGGTAATGTTTCAATCCTTCCTTCATCGCAAAAACAAATGAAACCGGCACCTGAAACGTAGTACCCAATACAAAAGGGCCTATGGGGAACATGGCCTTTTCACCCAATAAGGTGGCTTCAATGGTCTTATTCCCTTCCACATAACGGTCGGCATGGATACACACAAATTCATTCCGTTGCAACGCAGCACTGATTTCATAAATATGTGAAATATCTTCTTTGATGACAATCACATTAAAGCTGCGTTCTCTCACCCGATCAAGATATTCTTTGATCTTCTCATGTTCACCATCGAACATCACGATATTGATTTTCGTTTTTGTGCGTTCAAGCAAATGTCCTGCGGCTTCCCAATTGCCAAGATGGGCGCTGATCAGTAAGCCTCCTTTTCCTTGTCGCGCCATGTCATCCAGATTGGATACGCCATCATGATTGACAGTAAAAGGCGAAGGCGCACCACTCATAAGCACTACTTTGTCGATGATGGAACGACCCAGATAATTGAAATTCTGATAAATAGCCAATCGTGAACGAAGAAAGGAATAGCCAAGTCGTTTCTGAAAGTAATAACGTAAGGTTCTACCAGCTTTACCTGGAAATAAGAAGTAATATAAGGTGACAAGCCGCAACAGAGCATAAGCTGGAAATATACCGGCCGTCTTTAAAAGGACCATGAAAATCTGATACCCTAACTGATTACCTCTTGAAGCACCCCATGATGCCATTACACAGTTGTTTTAGAAGCAACTTGGTTGACAACGTATGAATAAAAGTCGTCTAATGAAACCATTTTCTGAAAGTCTTCCGGCTTTACCTTGAACCCGAAATTACTTTCGATACTGACAACAAGATCCACATAGTCAAGACTATCCAAATCAAGCGTGTCCTTTAAATTGGCATCAGGCGTCAGCGAATCTTCCGCTACTTCAAAATCTTCAACTAAAAAGTGGTTGATGGTTGCAACTATTTTTTCTCTTTCCATGTATCAATATTATTTCCAGTCTTTAATAACGAGTGAGGAGTTGGTACCTCCAAACCCGAACGAATTCGACAAATATACACCAAATTTTTTCTCAAGAGTACTTGCCACTATGTTTAGTTTGGCACTGTCCTCATCAGGGTTTTCAAAATTGATATTCGGGGCTATGAATCCGTTTTTCATCATCAGTGTCGAATACACCACTTCACTGGCTCCGGCCATCCAGCATTCATGTCCGGTCATACCTTTGGTGGAACTGATATACGGCATATCCTTCCCGAACACTTCAAAAATTGCTTTTGCTTCACTGGCATCACCCGCAGGAGTGGAAGTGGCATGGGCATTCAGATATTCTATATCAGCTGCCTGTAGTCCCGCATCTTTCAAGGCCAGTTTCAACGATCGGGCTGGACCGTCGACACTCGGATTTGAAATATGAGCTCCGTTGCTTGAGAACCCGTATCCGATTACTTCTGCCAATATCGTGGCTCCTCGTTTTTGGGCGTTTTCAAGACTTTCCAATATCACCGTAGCTGCTCCACCGCTAGGAACGAGACCATCACGGTCTCGGTCAAAAGGTCGTGATGCTTTGGTCGGATTTGATTCCATGATGGAAAAGGCACCAAGTGCATCAAAGTTGGGCATCGAGTAGATATTCGTCTCCTGTCCGCCACCGCAAACAATCATGTTCTGTAAACCGTTCTTGATAAACATATAGCCCAGACCAATAGAATGTGAACCGCTGGCGCAAGCAGCACTCAGCGTCAGATTAATTCCTTTCAGTTTAAAAATTGTAGACAGGTTCATATTGATAGTGGAATTCAATACCTGAAACACCGACGCAGAACCTACTAAAATTGTGTCCTTTTTCTCTCGAATCTTGTCGATTCCTTGTATTACGGCTTCAGCGCAGCTATCATTGCCATAAATGATACCTACTTCATTCTGATCGAAATAATCTTCATCGACGCCTGCTACCTGCATGGCTTCCTTGGTAGCCACATAGGCGTATTCGGCGTGTTCGGGCATCATGATGCGTGCCCGACGATCTAGAAGATGTTTTAAATTAGGCCGTTCAACAAATCCCGTCAGTCCGCTTCGATAACCGAATTCTTTTCGCTCTGGCACCATGATGATCCCGCTTCGCCCTTCGAAAAGCGATTGACGTACTTCTTCCAGATTTTTTCCGATACATGAATAAATGCCCAGTCCTGTAATGACAACTCTGTTTTCCATAAGAGCGCGAAAGATAAGACGCATTTTAGAAATAGAGAAAAAAAATAGAATTTCTGTCCATTCAAATTAAGCCAAATTAGTGACTACGGGTTGCAAAATCCCCTTTACAAATGACTTTATGCCAAGTATGAAATTGGCTCTGAACTTTAATCACGTCCTTGAAAAGTGTATCAAATAGGATGATAATATCCATTGAAGTCGAAATAAATTTCACTCTATAATGTCTTTCTCCCGTTTCCTTGTATTGCCTTTTCAAATAGTCGCGATAAATGGATTTTTTTTAGAACAAATACCTACTTTTACACCCTTATGCAAATACAGGTATTAAAATCAAAAATTCACAGGGCCATTGTAACTCAGGCAGACCTGAATTATATCGGAAGTGTGACAATTGATCAAAAATTAATGGAAGCTGCTAACCTCATTGAAAATGAAAAGGTGCAAATTGTCAATACTAATAATGGTGAACGGCTTGAAACATACGTTATTAAAGGCAAGCGCGGCAGCGGTACCATCTGTCTCAACGGCCCGGCTGCTCGTAAAGTTGAGCCCGGGGATATCATTATCATCGTATCTTATGCTCTAATGGATTTCGAAGAAGCCAAGAAATTCAAGCCTACCATCATATTTCCATCTGAGAAAAATAAACTTTAATCGAAACAGCGAATGTCAAAAAAAATCATCAGCCTCATTACATATATACTTACGTTCGGGTTGTGTGCTTTTTTGATTTGGTTATCCTTGAAGGATCTTAAGCATGATGATGTTGAAAAAATCAAGTTCTCTGTCAGCAAGGCCAAGTACATCTTACTTATTCCTATCGTACTCATGGGTTTACTAAGTCACTGGAGCCGCGCTGTCCGATGGAAATACCTGATGGAGCCTCTTGATATGCATCCCTCTACACGCAACACCTTCTTTGCAGTCATGATTGGCTATCTTGCCAATATGTTCTTACCCCGCTTCGGTGAAGTCATCAAATGCACTATCCTTTCGCGATATGAAAAAATACCAGCCGATAAGTTGGTCGGTACCATCATTACCGAAAGGGCTTTCGATATTCTATGCCTTTTGCTCATCTTCGTTATAACCATCGTTGTGCAGGTTGATTTGGCTAGTGAATATTTGCAGACCCTTATTGCCAAATATAATGCAGTCAAAGGCGGAGACAACAACCATATTTCGCTCATTGTATTCGGAGCCTTGGTGTTCATGTTGCTTGTTTTCCGTAAGAAAATTGCCAAAATGAAATTCATGATGAAGCTACGTGATATTTTCCGAAATATCCTCAAAGGTATCCTCAGCTTCAGGAATATGAAAAACAAGAAAGGCTTTGTCTTTCACACCCTACTCATCTGGTCTCTTTATCTTGGTATGATTATACTTGGCTTCCAAAGTATACAGGAAACCAGTACGCTTGGTTATAAGACCGGTCTTTCCGTGCTCTCCTTCGGTAGCCTGGGTATGATTGCCACACCAGGCGGTATGGGCGCTTATACCTTGCTGGTCGATGAAATCGTCTCGCTGTACGGTATCGAAAAAGTCATGAGTCTGGCTATCAGTTGGATCATCTGGCTGGTACCCACCATTATTATATTACTTGGAGGCAGCGTGTCCTTATTGCTGATTCCATTTTTAAACAATAGAAAAAAAAATGCTCTCTAAATTAGAAATCATACAGAAGAAGATTTATCAGATCGATGAGTTGTCGCGTCTTGTGAATCAATGGCAGATGCTATCCAAAAAAGTCGTCTTCACTAACGGCTGTTTCGATATTATGCATCGCGGTCATAATACTTATTTGTTACAGGCAGCCGAATTAGGCAATCGTTTGATTGTCGGTCTCAACTCTGATTCCTCGGTACGCAATCTCAAGGGCAATAAAAGACCAGTGGTCGATCAGTATTCCCGTGCCCTCAATCTGGCTATGCATACGTATATCGATGGCGTCATTCTCTTCGACGAAGAAACCCCGCTTCATCTCATCGAAACCCTCAAACCCGATGTGCTTGTCAAAGGCGGTGATTATAGTCTGGATACTATCGTCGGTGCACAAACAGTCTTGGATTATGGCGGTCAGGTCGAAATCATACCATTCCTTCCCGGTTATTCCACTAGCGCGATTATTGAAAAATTAATAGGGTAGACTTAATGGAATAAGTCTGTATACTTTTTAGTCTATTGTATTTGTCAATGGAAAAAGATGTAACCGATCACTATCGCTGCTATAACCCCGATAAAGTCAGCCATTAAACCGGCCCAAACAGCATAACGTATCTTCTTGATACCCACCGAGCCAAAATACAACGCAATAATATAAAAAGTCGTGTCCGCACTTCCCTGAAAGATACTCGCCATCTTACCAACAAACGAATCTGGCCCTAAAGCCGGATTGCTGTAAATATCCAATAGCAATCCTCTGGCACCGCTTCCACTGAAAGGCTTCATGATGGCCACTGGTAAAGCATCCACAAAGTCGGTATTCACACCCGTGCGTGAAATAAGGAATTTCATCGCATCCACCACATATGTCAAGGCCCCGCTATCCCTGAATACCCGTATCGCCACCAGCATCGCCACCAAATAAGGCAGTATTTTCAACACTACATCAAATCCTTCTTTAGCCCCATCGATAAACGAATCAAAGACATTGATTCTTTTCCACAGGCCACCCAGGATAATAGCCACCACGATACCGAGCAATATCAGATTGCCAGACACTTTCGATACGATTTCTTTACTCTCATTTGGCAAATGCTGAATTATAGCCAATATGCCAATCACAATCAGCAACAGACTGCCAATCCATCCCAATAATACGGCATCAAACTTCAAGCGTTGCTTAATACCGACGACAATCACACTAGCAATTGTTGCAATCACCGTCGCTAAAACACAAGGAACAAATATCGATGCTGGTTCTGTCGATTTGATGGTAGATGCCACCCGATATCCTATGATAGAAAGCGGTATCAACGTTAATCCAGATGTATGCATCACCAAAAACATGATTTGCGAGTTAGTGGCGGTTCCCTTCTCGGGATTTAATTCCTCCAGACTCTTCATTGCCTTCAAACCGAAAGGGGTTGCTGCGTTATCAAGACCTAACATATTCGCACTGAAGTTCATCACCATCTCGCCCATGGCAGGGTGCTTGTCAGGAATCTCCGGAAACAGGCGTTTTAAAAATGGGTTTAGTAGTCTGGCTATAAAGTTGATAGCGCCGGCCTTCTCAGCAATCTTCATGATACCCAGAAAGAAAATCATGGTGCCGGCTAATGGTAGTCCTACGCTCACCACAGAATCTTTGGCAGCAGTAAACATTCCTTCAACCATGGTATTGAAGATTTCGGTATCACCTAAAACGATCAATTTAGCCAGCGCAATCAGGAACCCGGCGACAAAGAAAAATATCCAGACATAATTTAATACCATGTAACAGGTTTTATAATGTAATGATAAAAAAAAGAATTGAGAAAATAGAACAGTGATGGCAGATTTGAACAAGTCGGAATATGCAATCGTTCAACTTTTCTGAATTCACTAAATGAAATGCCATTGATAACTGAATACCCCGTTTGTTGGCAGTCCTAGTTCGCAAAACAGGTAATTATGGGAATAAAAAAACACCTGAGTGATCAGGTGTTTTTTTGTATTTGAAGTCAGATTAAAAACTAGTTGTTTTCTTTCTTCCCTTTTACTTTGGCAATCACCTCTTCTGCAACATTGGTCGGGGCAGGAGAGTAGTGACTGAATTCCATGACGTTGCTCGCACGACCGCTCGATAAAGAACGAAGTTGAGTCACATAACCGAACATTTCAGCTAAAGGTACTTTAGCACGGATGATTTGAGCGCCTGCTCTGCTATCCATACCTTCAAGCAAACCACGACGACGGTTCAAATCTCCAGTCACATCACCCATGTATTGATCAGGTGTAGTTACTTCAACTTTCATAATTGGTTCCAGTAAGGTTGGTTTTGCTTTACGTCCGGCTTCTCTGAAGGCTTGTCTTGCACACAGTTCAAAACTCATTGCATCAGAATCCACATCATGGTAGCTTCCGTCGAACACACGTACTTTCATACTTACCATAGGATACGAAGCTAATACACCATTGTTCATGGATTGCTCGAATCCTTTTTGAATGGCTGGGATGAATTCCTTAGGGATCGATCCACCGAAAAGGTCATTCACAAACTGGAATGATTTCCCTTCGTTTTCTTTTTGCCATTCTTCATCAGCTGGCCCGATTTCAAACTGGATATCCGCAAATTTACCGCGTCCACCCGATTGCTTTTTCAAGACTTCTCTATGGCTAACAGTAGTATGGAAAGCTTCTTTATAGGCAACCATCGGAGCACCTTGGTTTACTTCCACTTTGAATTCGCGACGCATACGGTCTACGATGATTTCAAGGTGAAGTTCTCCCATGCCGCTCAGGATAGTTTGGCCAGTTTCTTCATCAGTTCTTACTTTCAACGTAGGATCTTCTTCAACCAATTTAGCGATCGCCATACCCATTTTATCAACGTCAGCTTGAGTTTTAGGCTCAACAGCGATAGAGATAACCGGTTCTGGGAAAGTCATTGATTCAAGTACCACAGGATGTTTCTCATCACATAATGTATCTCCTGTTTTGATATCTTTAAAACCGACAGCGGCACCGATATCACCTGCTTCAATATAATCAACCGGGTTTTGTTTGTTGGCATGCATTTGCATGATACGGCTGATACGCTCGTTCTTACCTGTACGGGTGTTCAACACATAGCTACCTGAATCCAGACGACCTGAATAGGCTCTGAAGAAGGCCAGACGACCCACGAAAGGATCGGTCATGATCTTGAACGCCAAGGCACTGAATGGTTCTTTAGGATTAGCGCTTCGTGTAATTTCTTCACCGGTATCAGGATTCGTTCCTTTTACAGCTTCGATATCCAGTGGACCAGGCAGGTAACGACATATAGCATCCAATGCAGTTTGAACTCCTTTATTTTTGAACGAAGAACCGCACATCATAGGAATGATAGAGATGTCGATCGTTGCTTTACGGATAGCTTCGTGTACTTCGTCTTCCGTGATTGAATTAGGATCATCGAAGAATTTTTCCAATAATTTTTCATCATAATCAGCGACAGCTTCGATTAAAGCTTGTCTCCATTCAGCCACATCATCCACCATGTCATCAGGAATAGGAACTTCCTTGAAGGTCATACCCAATGTAGCATCTTCCCATACGATAGCTTTCATCGTGATCAAATCGACAACACCTTTGAAATTGTCTTCTGCACCAATCGGTAATTGCAATGGAACGGCTTTAGCGCCCAGCATTTCCCTTACTTGTTTAACAACGTTCAAGAAGTCAGCACCGCTTCGGTCCATTTTATTTACGAAACCGATACGTGGTACTTTATAACGGTTAGCCTGACGCCATACGGTTTCAGATTGTGGTTCGACACCTGATACGGCGCAGAACAAAGCTAACAGTCCATCGAGTACGCGCAACGAACGCTCAACTTCCACTGTGAAGTCAACGTGACCAGGAGTATCGATGATATTGAATTTGAATAATTTAGTTTGGTCACTCTTTACTCCCTGATTTGTCGGGAAATTCCAAAAACAAGTGGTGGCTGCACTGGTAATTGTAATTCCTCTTTCTTGCTCCTGAGCCATCCAGTCCATGGTAGCACCACCATCATGCACTTCACCGATTTTGTGGTTAACACCTGTGTAATAAAGAATACGTTCTGTCGTAGTGGTCTTACCGGCGTCGATGTGGGCCGCAATTCCGAAATTTCGTTGGTAGCGTAAGTCTGCCATTTTTATTTTTATTTTGTTAAAGTGATAGAAAGAATCAATCTTGATTTTTTCGAGGTGCGAAGGTAATATTTATTTCCGATTTTCAAAAATAGAGAAGTTAATAAATTGTATTGGAAAATTCGTCTGGCCTTCAATAGCTGATAAAAAACAAAAACGTAAGTGAAAGTCACAGATAGTGCTCAATTCAGGCATGCCAAAGCCACTTATTTTTTAAACGCAAAAAATACGGCTCCAAGTATCATCATGAAACTGATTAGATAATTCCATCTGAACGGTTCTTTCAGATACAAGACAGCAAAAATTGTGAAGACGACAAGAGTTATGATTTCCTGAGTCACTTTCAATTGGAACCCGGACATGCCGTTGAGATAGCCATTTCGGTTTGCAGGCACCATCAGGCAATATTCAAAGAAAGCGATCGCCCAACTCAATAAGACAGCTTTCCACAAGGGTATCCCTTTGTCTTTTAAGAATCCATACCATGCGAAAGTCATGAAGACATTCGAGGCGATCAGCAGGGTAATGGTTCGAAGCATTTTAATTTTTAGTAAACCTACTAAAAGGGATTATTTTTTCCATTACTATTTTGTGAAGTCTCATTCACATATTCATTCAGCATTGGAAAATAAGAGGTATAAATGCTTTTTAATTCTTCATAATGATGTTCAATAACAAACAGAGCGGTTTCACCATTGCCAAGCACGGGATACCGTTTGCACATACCAAGGATGGATTTGCTGAGGCCCTCTTGATATCTGTAGTTGTGAAGCCAATTATAAAGTGACATGTATGAAAATAATTGCTTCATCCTGCTATCAAAAATGGGTTCGCTATTTTTTAGGTTTTCATATACATCCATCGTGAAGGACATTAGTTGGTCATCCTTGAAATATCGTTCGTCATTAGCCAGAAAATGATCAAATAGGATATCTACAAAAATTCCTCCTGATAATCTGAATGCCGGCTTGAAATAATTGATAGCTTCATGTACCAACTGATGCTGATCTGTGAAGTGGTCAATCCGGCGATGCAATAAAATACCTTGTTTAATTTTTTCTGGATAAAGAAGAAATTTATTTCCTTTGACAAAGTCACCCATCAGATTTCCAACCTGGATTTCGATATCATTCAATGATAAAAAGGCATGGGCTAAATAATTCAATTGACCAAAATATTGAGTGTTCTCTTAAAGACAAATTTTAAAAAATAAAAATACTTAAATTTATTTGCAAATTAGAAATGAATATATACATTTGCATTCCAATAAAAAAAAGAGATCTTAATTTTATACTGATATTTCTGACCAAGATGGAAGAGATGTTTAAATAGTCTTAGTTTCTTTACGTTCGTTTTTTTACTATCATTATTCGCCGCTTTAGCTCAGTTGGTAGAGCAGCTGATTTGTAATCAGCAGGTCGTTGGTTCGAGTCCGACAAGCGGCTCATCATCATAAGATGATAAGGGGGTAGTTGTCCGAGTGGCTAAAGGAGGCAGACTGTAAATCTGCTAGCGTAAGCTTACGGTGGTTCGAATCCATCACTGCCCACTCCTTGTTTGCGGAAGTCGTATAGTGGTAATACCTCAGCCTTCCAAGCTGATGCCGACAGTTCGATTCTGTTCTTCCGCTCAAAAAATCTGCCGATTGTTTTTTGTCCTGCAGACAAGTCACAATCGGTTTTTTGTTTGACCAATGTTCTTTTTTTATTGCCTTTGTGGCTCAGTGGTAGAGCACTTCCTTGGTAAGGAAGAGATCGTGGGTTCAATTCCCACCAAAGGCTCTACTCTAATACAGTAATACCGATAGATATCTGTTAAATGACTTGCCGGATTTTTTTTACAATAGCCTCACAATACATTTTCTTTTTCTCTATTCTCTAGAATATCAACATTACACTTAGATTCATGATGTAAAGTGATCAGTCCTTGTAAGTCTTTGCAATAGAAGGATCAGTAATGATGATATAATCTCCCTGACTTTTATGCTGACTCCAATCTATTTTAGGAAAGGAATCATCCGAAGATGCCGAAATAATCAATACCTTGGTTCTTGGTCGATAATTTTTAAGTTGTGTCACGACTGCATAACCCTCGTCACTATGAAAGCGGCCATTTACTTGCATCACTTTCATCTTCCTATTCTCTTTGAGGTAGCTTGCAATCGAATACGCCATAGTAGCATCCCAGAGTGATTGTGATATAATCATATTGAATCCTTCCATGGCAACAGGTATTGCAGGCTTGCTCACCGCAGTGTCTTTAGAAATCAGCGAATCATGAGATGAAAGTTTTGTCAGTTTATCGTGATAAGGTCCTGATGCCGTATCAAATGGCACAGGAGCGAAATTCCTGAAAGATTCATAAGGCAAGGTCAGTAATGATTCTTGACCTTTTCGCCCGACTAAATTGGAATACCTGCCGGCGGCATTAGCGCATATGACATCCAATTCATTCTTTTTTGCGAATTCAACCATCGGCTTATAATCTTTATAGTTCTTCCAAACTCTGGCATCCTTGATGAAATTTTTCTCACGTATATTTCCGGTGAGATATTCATTCATAACAGGTTGAACATCGCGTTCAAACATTTCCATCGATAAGGCTACCTGGCTGCTATATGTCAGATAAAGTGTTTCTAGCATTTTAAACTCAAGATAATGGGTCACAGAATCATTATGTTCCTCCCCGAAAAATAATATGTCATGCGTTTCCATATCATCGGCAATATCCTGAAGGGTAACTTCCTTCCCTGCACTTACAGAATAGATTTTATAGTTTTTTTCAGTCACTTGTGCATCCAATTTTTTAGCATTCGTTGTAAGTAAGCACAGCAGCATAATGCTGCAGATAAAAGTTGAGTTGCGTTGTTTGATTGTGTTTGACATAATACTTTTTTTAGATTCAGCCGGAACCTGTTTCGCTGTGAATGAAAAATCTGTGGTTGATGAATCAGTCTGCTAAAGTACTATAGTTTATTT
Source organism: uncultured Bacteroidota bacterium (assembly GCA_903875055.1). GTDB lineage: Bacteria > Bacteroidota > Bacteroidia > Chitinophagales > Chitinophagaceae > OLB11. The sequence continues at coordinate 12,787 of CAIQUX010000184.1, read as the reverse complement.
CATTTTTACCCAATAGTCATCATTGAAAGTTATTATCATCAAATGAAATTCAGTTTTTTCTTTTTCTGTCAGAATCAGACGCAGAGAGGTATCCTTGGTGAAATACGCTCAAGCCGAAGACACTGACTACCTTTTTGACTGTCGTCTTTACCTGAGAAAAATCAGATTCATCACACGGTGTGAAGATCGCTTTCTGATTCAGTGAAATAATGTCAGCCATAGCAGCAACTGATGTTTTTGATGGCAAATCGGCTATCGCGATATTGGCTCCTTGCAAGGCCGCATCGATAGCACAGGCTTTGCCGATTCCAGATAAACCTCCCGTAATGAAGACGGATTTATTTTCTATTTTTTCATCTTAATTATTTAAAATGTTTAATTATGAGACTTTTTATTTGTACCTAATTCTCTGATACGTCTGACGATATACTCACCGCCTGATCGTATGGATTCGCTGTTGTTCGATACAATATTCCCTATTGCCAATTGCACTAGAGCGCCGAGAATCTTCTTGATAGGATTGTGTGTTGAACCAATGAGTATTTTTTTAGATAGATAGCCTGTTGTCAGACCGATGGCATCATGTAACAAACTGCTTCTGATTTCAGGTGAAGTGCTGATATCCTGATAAGCCCGTTTTATTAGATTCAACGGTTGAACGTTGTTATAAAGCTGATATGCCTGATCTTTTATTTGAATTAGTAATATATTCTGTTCTGATTCCAGTAAACGGATATTGTTTTCTAATTGTTGTTTTGCATCTATTGTTATCATGTGTTTCGATGTTTAATAGTTGTAATAAATGCTTGCTGAACCGGCGATTTGATCCATTTGTTCCTAAATAAGAATATCATGGAAGCTATCACGCCATAAAACGAGCCAACAATGAAGAACCCTTCAAATTCTGAACCAGTAATTTTCCCTAGCCAAATCGCTAAACCAATATTCATCATCATCAAAAACAGCAAAACGATGATGCCAATAATTAACATGGCAAAAAGGGATGAAATTATTTCAGCTGCAAGACTTACAACCTTTAATCTGAATAATTCTATAGATACACGACCGTACGATTCAATCGACTTTAGCATCATTTCGATGGTGTTAATAGGTTCGTTCATTATATATTATTGAATTGTATTTGATGGATCGGACATCGAATTAAACGGTTGTTTCTTTCAGATCTTTCTTCGTGTCGTTCAATACCGTTTTCCCTTTTGACAGCATCTTTTCAGCTTCTTTAAGTGTATTCTCATATTTGGAACCGATAGTTTCTATCAAGTCTTCAAATTGATCTTTCAGAACTTCAGCATAATCTTCTCCTTTATCCATAATTTTCCGCCTGGTCCTTGAACCTTTTTCCGGGGCAAACAAAATGCCTAATAATGCACCTGTGGCAGCACCGGCCAGTACGCTTAATAATACGTTTCTTGATTTCATGTTATTTGTTTTTAGTTTGTATTTTGTTTATCTAATGATTCGGTCTCCTTGTATGATACGGAGGAGTACAGCAATGACGGCTATTATTAAAAGGATATGTATGATGTTTCCTGCACTGAAGGCAAAATAACCCACAGCCCATAAGATGATCAATACGACTGCGATGATATAAAGTAAATTTCCCATGATGATATTTGTTGTTTTAAATTGTTATTGATTTCAGATTGTTATGATCAATGTGTATGAAGTCCATATTTCCACATGATGGTGTGGCTATTACCTTGCTATACAATACATCCCAATGCGATGCACTTTTAAACTTGATTTGAAATGAGAGAAAGTTGATTCGATCTATTATGTAGCAATCCATGTTCTCAAACTCTTGTTTAATCAGAGTTTGAATGAAACACCGGCATTGACTATACTTTTACCCCATCCCATTTCGACATTAAACCCGACTTTATGAGTAATATAATAACGGGCTCCTGCATGGAAACCACCGAAGGCAAGAGGCATTATTCGCGTTGTATTTGTATAATACGCAGCAGCCAAGCCAGTTCCAAGGTTGACACCGGTATAAATATCAAGTTTGTCAGCCTGTATATTTTTTTTTGCTTTATCTGCTAGTAATTGATAAAAGTGGAAGTTTGAAATCAATCCTATTGGCATATTGATTTCCCTTGGATAATCATGAGGAGACTGATCGATGCCTGCTCCGAAACCCGTTGTGAATCCAAACCCGATGTATTTGTGAATACCAAATTCCACCTGTAGATTAAGTTGACCTGTCAAAGGGCTGTACCAGCTTCTGCTGTCATTCGTATTCAGATAATAATAGTTGTCAATATGAGCATATTGCGAAACACCTAAACCAAGTGAAAGTATATTGCTTTGCTTTTGCCAGGCCTGAGATTCAGCAGAATTAAACTGGAATGTCATAAGTATACTTAACAAGATAGCGAGATATGCCACTTTCATTTTATAGTTTTTAGAATATGTCATTTTCGTAATTTTTGGGTTTGTTGACATTACTTGCAATATTTCAGTCATTATTTCTTATTGTCGACTGTAAGGTCTTTGATGGCTGTTCCTAGTTCATCTATATCATGATTGAATTCACGTTTGAAAGATTCCCAGTCACTTTGTTTCTTTTCATAACCATTAATCCTGTTTCGTAAATCGATATTTTTTTTCTCTAACAATTCAATTTTTTTTGCATAGAGGTTATCGAAGATTTTGCCTGTTTTTTTATCTTTAATTTTTAATTGCTCAATACGGATTTCATTCGTGCTGATTTTTAATTCAGATTCAGTCTTAAATGTCTTCCATTCGTCTGCACTTGCCGTTTTCTGGGCATCAAGTTGTGCATCTTGTTTTGCTTCCTTGAGGTTCTGTTGAGCTTCTGTTACATTGTCGTTCGCATCATTCACTTTATCAGTGCTGGAGCTGCAACCTGTCAGTATATTTCCGCTTATAAAAGCGCCTATTGTAAAAATCACTATTAGTTTTCTCATTGTTTATTTTTTTAAATATTTTATTATTTAGAAATTACCGTTCAACCGATGGTTAAACGGTAATTATTGTATCGGGCGAACTATAGTGCACCGATGATTTTATGCAATTCTTCCTTCGTTTTACCCAGTTTGATCTGTAGTTTGCCCATCATTTCTTCTTTTTTACCTTCAGTGAATAATAGGTCATTGTCAGTCAGGGTTGCAAACTTTTGTTTTAATTTTCCTTTTTGTTCGTTCCAGTTTCCTTTTACTTCTGTAGTATTCATTTTGATATTATTTTAATTGTGAAGTTATTTCCACTTAGCAAAGGTCCATTGATTGTTATCCTTTCTTGTTACATACATTCTCTTTAAATTTACAAGATTCACACTCAGCTTACTCCATGTGTAGTTCACTTAGGACAACACTTATTTACTTTTGAATCCCCAGTGGGGTGTTCTAGTTTGAATTTTTGATAAATAGATTTTAAGGAGTCGTAATAAGACAACAATTTATCCGACGTAATCAGCGGATCTTTTTCATCAGGAATAGTGATCGGTAATTCGTCAAGATATTTTGACAGTTCAGGATAATCATTTTTTATTTTTCTAAGGATATCAAGTATAGCTGCGCTTAGTTCCTTTTCGGTTTTCATTGATTGCTATTAATTATAATTAATTATTGTACTAATTACTGTGTTGTTAGAATAAACTTATGTGTTCATTAATCATATTGATTCTGGACCAATGCCAGTTATTCATATTTTTCTCCCACAAGTTAGTCTAAGTAATATAGCTATGATGGCTAGTGCAAAGAGTAAATGAATGATACCTCCGGTTCCTTTACTGATATAGCTGATAGTCCAACTGATGATTCAAATAAAAGCAATTAGTTAAAGTAAATTATTCATATTAATTGGTTTGAGTATATTTCGATATTATCTTGTTGCAGAGGATGTTGAATTAGGCTTTGTTTTGTCTGCTTTTGTATCTATACCAGTTGAATCCGGATTGATTTCTAGTTTTGATCTACTTCTTGTGTTTTTTTTGATAGTCTTGTCGGCATTATCATCTTCACTTGTCTTGTCTGCATCTTTATCGGGGCTGGTAAAGTCATCTGAACGATGAGTTATTTCATTTTTTGTTTCAAGTTGTTTGGATACTGTAATGTTCTTTTTCATATTTTATATTTAGGAAATAAGTAATCTCTACTTTCTATACTTTAGGAATTAAGTTTTATTGTTTAGATAAATTTATTTGATAGTTAACTTTCGACTTGGTGGAATTCTAACAATCCTTAATGAGCCCTGAGAAAGACTAACATTTTTAATCTGCATATTTCTGATTGCTCTGAAAAACATGAGCCCGAGATCCGTGCGAAGCGGTGTTTTAATGCTTGTTATTTTCATCTTGATTATGTTTAAAGTATGATTTAAAAATTATACGATAGGACCTTGTATTGTCATAAAATATGAGCCAATTCGTAATGTAAAATTGCAACGTTCATCACGGAATACTTTACATGGTTACGTCTTAATATTGTATAATTCACATTCTTAATACATTCAAAAAATTACGCGAGTGATTCATGAATGATAAAAGCCTGCTTGTAAAAGCAGGCTTTTATCATAGTGTTCTATTCTGTATTTATTACCTAAAATAATAAGGAGAGCCCAGCATAGATCGAATAGGTTTCTATTTTAGTGCGGTCAACTATGTAATAAGAATTAGTGTCATTATTATTCGAGGTATTGCTTACATCAAATAAGCCGAATACGCCGCGAAAGCCAATTCCTATACGGGCTGTCTTCTTATGATTAATTCCGAAGTCCAGACCGGCCCCATAGGCAAAGCCAAGGTCTCCTTTACGTAAAGCCAATACGGCATGTGCACTATCTGTGCCTGTAGTATATACTTTACTGCCTGCGCTAATTCCAAGTTGTGGACCTGCCACTACATTAAAGTTGACAGGTTTATAACGGCCGGTATTCAATGAAAGGAATAATGGAATATTTACATACCGTAAATTAATGCGATGTTCTGTATTCAGATCCTTATATTTCTGTGAGATTGAACTATAGATTATTTCACCCTGAATGGCGATATGTTCCGAAAAATTGAGTCCGAGTAACCCGCCAATTCCGAAGCCCATAACAGCTGTGCCGTTAACTTCCCCCCCTGACGAATTTCTCATATGAATGGAGGAGACTGTGGGCATCAAACGGAATCCGATGACTGCCTTTTGTTGTGCTTCTGATGTCTGATTGCTTGTCGCTAAAATAGCAGTGAATACAATGGAAATGGCAACGATGTTTTTTGAAAATTTCATATTATATGTTTTTATTGTTGTGTAAAGATCATTCTATTTTAACCTTAACATCTTATATAATTCTTGTTCTTATTTATATCATTTTCGCTCTCAAAATAGTTTTTTAATAATTCCTGTAAACATTATTAGGTCAATGAACTGTTTTGAAATTCGTGGAGTGAATAATTGCTAATTAAACCCAATTTTGTTTTTTCAGTTTCCAGGTTTTCTTTTAATATAGGTGATTGAGAGGGTAATACATATTCTTCAACTGTGAGTCTGGCTAAAAGATAACTTATGGTAGATTCGGCGCCTTGGTTCAAATTGACATTTTGTGACTCAAGGCCATCATAACATCCGCCTGTGCATGGGTTGTAGATAACCTGTTGCAGATGATTCTGGCCTAAGAACCAATTGAAGGCAGTTTTCATATATTCCTTATATTCGTCTTCTTTAAAGACCTCATAAAATTTTTCTAAAGCCACTATAGTGTAAGCCACATCAATTGGTTGTTGGCCTCCTGTAGATTTTTCCAACGTATCAAACTCCCTGTGAGGCCAATTTTTATTGGATATCAAATTGATTTGATTTCTATCAAATGTTTTTTCAAGAAGGAATTTGAAAGTTGTTTTGGCAATGTCTCTATATTCGGTTTCTCCTGTAGAAAGCCAGGCACATAAGAGAGCTTCGGGCATGACACTATTGGCATATGTCATATAACTTTCGAACCATTGCCATTCCTTATTTGATTCATGATGATACATTTGAATTAGTCTGTTGGCAAGTTTTCTGATAAGCGCCAGATCCAGCAACGATTGTACTTTTAAATATTTATAGTAAAGACCTTTAATTACAAAAGAGATAGCTCTCGTTGAATGAATAGCATCTGCGTTGCTGATTGCGCATGTAAAAATGGATTCAGCCTGCAGGCATAAAGCATTAAATTTGATGGGTAATACTTTTTTCATTGATATCATATAACCCAATGCCCATATGGCGCGGCCGTTGGAGTCGGAAAGATCTGATGAAGCGTTTTGCATGCTAAATTTCCCTTCTTTATTAATGTAATTCAAAAAAGAGCCATCTTGTTGCAGGCAATGTTTGATAAACTGATAATAGATGATCAGATAACGAAGACAATTCGGATCATACGTTGTTTTATAATACCGGCAAATAGCGACCAATGCTCTGGCGTTATCGTCAAGGGTATAGCCTGAATCATGGTCAGGCTGATTAATTTTTGAAAATTGAATGATTCCAAAATTGTCGGTCAGTTTTTTGAAATGATTTAAATTGACAGGAGGTAAGGTATAATCGAGCAAAATTTGAAATCCTGAAATTCTTTCAAACAATTTGGCATGAGCAATGGCCGAGTTTTCCCAAGCTGTAGATGCCATCTTATGTATGGCATTCATACTGATAGTGGTTCTCAATGTATCATTTGAAAGCAAGAGGTTTACTGCAACACTTAATTTCGTGGAATCGGAGAAATCAACAATTATGCCGCTGTCGTTACCAACAATTTCCTTCGCATGGGGTATAGGAGTAGAAACAACAGGGCAGCCGGCGCTTATGGCATAGGAGAAGGTACCGCTGACTGCCTGGCTAGGATCATTGGACGTGAACAGGTAAATGTCAGTTAGTTGCAGATATTCGAGCAACTCAGGCAAGGGTAGGTAGCGTTGAATGAAACGAACATGATAGGCGAGTCCTGTTTCAGCAATGATATTTTTAAGGTAATGAATGTATTGATCGCCTTCTTCTTTGTAAACAGACGGATGTGTTTTCCCAATAATCAGGAAAAGCACTTCAGGATAGGAACTAATGATGTCTGGCAACGCTTTAAGCGTGGTTTCAATATTTTTACCTGCACTCAGCAGACCGAAGGTTGACAATATCTTTCGGCCTTGTAGTCCATATTTTGTTTTAAGTAGATTTTTCTCAGTATGAGGAAGTAAATGAGTCCCGTGCGGAATAACGCTTATTTTTTCTGCTTCAATGTCATAGTCTTTGGCAAGGATTTCCTTTGAAGAATTTGTCATTACAATGATGGCCTTTGAGGCGGTAGAGATTTTTTGTACATGGGCATATAACAGATTATCCGGATTTGGAAGAACCGTATGAAAGACAGTAACAATCGGTTTAAGGATGGATGAAATGAATGTCAAAAATGCTGTTTGATTTCGATGAAAGAAACCGAATTCATGCTGAAGCACAATCAATTTGATCGAATCCATCCGATTGATTTCATCAACGGTTTTACTAAATTCTGCAGATTCGTCCGTATTTAGCCTACACCTGACATCGGAAGTATAATCATGTTTTTCATCACTTGATTCAAGTGCACAAAGGCTAATTTTGAACGATTTTTCGAATTTGTTCTGTATGGCTAAAATCAAATCCTGCGAATAGGTAGCTATGCCACATTCACGAGGAGGATATGAGCTTATAAATAAAATTTCAGGTTGTAAATCAGCCTTATATCCAATATGATTATGACTTTTTATGCCTTGTAGCCTCAATTTTGGTTCGACACACTTTTCTCTTCTTTTAAATGATGATGTGATCATGAATTTGATTTGTTTTATTATTCAATGATAGTTGGGTTATCGAGCAGTTCACTTAGCAAATCCGTAAGGCAGGTACTTGCGACGGCTATTCGTTCGTCAGCTGCACCATAATAAATATAAAGGATGTCACCAAAAATGGCAGTGCCGGTCGGGAAGCAGACATTATTGACTTCGCCTTTCAACTCCCAGTTAAATTCTGGTTTGAATAATTCATAGGGGAGCCTGGCAATTTCTTTTTGCGGATTTTCAAGATCCAGCAGGGCGGCACACGCCGAGTAGACATAGCCTTTCTCTGTCGTGCAAACACCATGATATATCAGCAACCATCCTGACGATGTTTCAACTGGAGGGCATCCTCCACCTATATAGCTTGACTCATGAGGGTACTTGGGCGTTAAAATGATATACTGAGTAAGGTCAGGCAGATACTTATTCCAAAACTCAGGTGTCAGTTGATCGACTGAACTGATGGACCCGACAATTTGAATATCGGGTTTGATGCGATGAAGAAAATAAATATTCCCATGTATCCTTCTTGGAAAAAAGATTAAGTTCTTATCCCAGATATAGGCCTCCTGACCCTGCATTTCAAGTTGTCTGGCATGTTCATTATATCGTACATATTTTTCTTGGAGCCTTTCATCTTTACCGGTCAATTGATTGAATTCCTCATACGAAATCTGTGGGACTATGATGCCGACACGGATAAATTCCTTTAAATCCTTCGATAAGGCTAATGCCCCAAGGGCATTGATACCATCATAGGCCGTATAGGTGAGATAGTAAAGGTCATCGATCTTCACGATTCTGGGATCCTCCATGCCATGTGATTCATAAGGTTCTAATGGTGAGAGTATGGCAGTTTCCATCCTCTCCTCAATTTGCAGAGGTCCTTTGAGTCTGCAATATCCGATTGAAGAATAATTACCGGTACTGACTGCTCTATAAAACATATGAACGAATTCACCTTCGTGGATAGTTCCCGGGTTAAGCACACCTTCATTTTCAAAACTCAGTTGCGTTTTATTGAGAAGTACACCTTCTTTTCTAACGTTTGTCATTTAGAATGATATTGGATAATTGGTTTAGCGCGCTAAGGATGATAAGAGTACACAAAGTTGTTGATGTTGTTTTCTAATTCTGGAAAGTCAAGCAGGTCTACATTGCCATCTCCGTTCAAGTCGGTTGAATAATAGCCATATAAAAAAGATACGTTATCATTTTCTGCCAGAATTAAATCAATAAGATCAACATTATCATCTTGATTAATATCACCTGTGTAAATGGCGAATACATTTGATTCCATCATTTTCAGATTATTGCCATAGGCCTTCGTAATGGAATCTGTAAAATTGTAATGGATGATTTTCCCATATATCGAGACCGGATTCTTGCTCCAGGTTTGTACTGCACTCCTATGTTTGATGGCAATATAAAAAGAACCGGAAATCGGGAAATCACACATTGCGATTCCATCCGTGTTGACAATCGTTTTGCATGAATATTCCACAGCGAATGGAGCTGCCGGGTTTCGTAACTCCACTGTAATCGTATCTGTATGACTTATATCGGAACCGATCACGCCATCATTCATGAGAACATGATCCATTAAGCCTACGCCCCTGTAATAGGTCTGAAAGTAAAGTTTAAGATTCAGCACAGAAGCACCTATTGAACTGACATTGTTATGCAATGAAATAGCACCGGCCCTGCTAAGTCCTCTGCCTTCCAATGTGGCTGCTTCAAGTAAAATGATAGCGCCATTTGCCAGAATAGTACCTTTGAAAGATGAGCTTTCCCCCAGTGCGACTTGCCCGTTTATTTGCCAGTATATATTAGAAGCAGAGGCCCCGTTAATCAGTTGGACACTCGAAAACGAATTCGTTGATAAAGCTCCATCAATCTTGATCAGAAAAAATGAATTGGCATCACCTTGTCCGTTCAAAATGAGATTGGAGTTTAATGTAGCCGCAGCCCCAACACAATAATTGCCAGGTGTAAGTTCCTGATTATTTCCAAGTGTTGTGCCTAAAACTGTATTGCACACCACACCGCTTAGATAAGAATAAGCAGTGTTGATATCAAGTGCGGCTTGAACGGTTACCGGATCGCTTACATGAATCTGACCGGAAATAGTTCCCGGCGGGAAGCCTGTCAATGCACCAACATTAGTACCGATATCACCTGCAATATGACTGGCGCCCAAGTTATTAAAGGCCCCTATTGCAGTAAAGAAGGCAAAACTCGAAGTGCTGCCTAAAGTTGGTGTTTGCCCAAACGAATTGATAGACCATGTGAATAAAATAAAATTAAACAGTAGACCTTGTATCGCATTTTTCATCGTAAATAATTTAAACCTAGATTGAATTATCTTGGTTCAACAAAGGTGTAACTAACTGTGAAGAAGCGTATTACACAATAAAATGAAATGGTTACAATATTCATAGCATTGAATCCTGATCAAACTTGCTTTTATGCTTTGGATTTGGCTGATTGATTTGAATGAAGGTTTGTGATAAATGTTATGGTAAGGAATAGTATCTTCCGAAAGGTATATAACTTCCACCTTTGTTCTGATTTCTTTTATTACGTTCAATACGCAGCAATAGATTAATTACTTTTGATAAAGCATCATGTGGTTATTCGTTACCAGAGTATGTTTTACTCTTCTTCAGCGAAACGTTCGTCTAGCTCGGCATACTCTAATGTCAGTTCAGTGATTTCCCTTTCAGTTTTCTCCCTAAGATTCATGACTGAATTATTGGCAGCCTCGTGTGAAGCGATCAGTTCATTGACCTTAAGATGCAGTACTGCCGAAAATCGGTTGAATGATTTCTGTATGATGAACATACTTAAAAATGTCACTCCAAGTATTACATCACCTATGCTGGCATGTACCCCTTGGGTATGAAACTCTCTGTTGCAGAGCCAATAGATCACAGTGCCTAACGCGGCGATAAAGGTTAGTGAATTGCCCAATATGGCAGTAGCTAAAAATGTAAGTTTTTCAAATTGTCTTTCAAGATGGATATATGATTTTTTAAGCAGGGACGCAGTATCTTGACTTTTTAGTTTCAGCTGTACGTGAAAGTGCAAGGCGTCTAGTTTCCCTTTACTCATTTAGTTGTTATTCTTGTTTACAGATGTTATGCTTTTTACAGTGTCATAATCAAGCTGAATCAGTTGTTGTTGTGCATGGATCATGTCAAATTGTTCAGTTGTCAAGTTGTTTGTATTGTCACTTAATATGGTCGTGTACATCAATTGAAGTTCGTTTTCAGCTGAACTGCAGGATGCTATAATACTTTGATTGTCATGTCCAGCGATAGACGATTTTAACTCCTCCCAAAAGGTGACATGGTTGTTATCTGTTGTTGTTATATCAACGGGAGTTCTTCCATCTTTACGCACCGCCTCCTGCAACTCTTCATTACATTGTTTACTTGATTGGGTGAATGTAGAGAACATTAATTTTAAATTAAGTTCAGTTGATTCGAAGGAGGCAATGTCGTAGTTTGTAATCCGATCATTATGGATACGAATCAGGTTATTCAATATGCTGACAGTTTTATCGGAGGTCATGGTATTCGTAGTGGGATTAAATACACATTATTTTGTGTTTAGTAGCAGTTCTTTTTCTATTAATAGTTCTCTTCTGGTTTCTTTTCGTTCCATGTGTTCTCAAAGAAACTGGCATCTTCCGGATTACGGGGATATACACCTAAAAGAATTTGCCCTTTGTGAATGCCTGATTCGAAAAAGCGCGCATGTTCTTCTGGAATGTCAGCTCCAATAAGGGAGCCAATCAGGCCGCCTGCAATGGCACCTGTACTTGCACCCGCTAGTCCTGCGGCAATAGGCCCTGCGATGAGTATTCCAAGGCCGGGAATGATAAAACTTGTGGACAATGCCGCTACTACGCCCGTCAGTGCACCTAAGCCACCTCCAATTACTGAACCTGTGCCTGCCGCTTGTTTGATATTTAATGTCAGTTCAGAATCGTCTGAAAGGTGAGCGAATTTTTTGTTGTAGGTTTCGTCAGACATGATCATATGAATGTCATCAAATGGATATCCTTTTTCATTCAGCAAATGATACGCCTGTTTGGTACTCGCAAGGTCGGTGAAGAGACCCGCAAGCATCGGTTGTGTGGTAAGTTGGTCGCCTTGTTTGATTTCCTGTGTTTTCATAATGTTTTATTTATGTTGGATTAGTCGTTACAAAGATGAACTGATTCTGATTCTGAACAGTTACACAACTTCTGATGATTGTTGTAATATTCATAGCATCATTGGGTTGATAAGTTTCATATACGTTTTCGCAATTATAATGCTCAATAATTGAATCCAGCAGAGATTTCTTAACTGGATTCAATATTTGTGTACGATTATTTTTTGTCGCGTCGTTGTCTATCATTTCTATTTTCATCCCCATGGCCTCTGTGATTGCCATTACGCGGAGTTCGGTGATAATCGCCTTTGGGATTCGAATTGTGATAATGTCTGGTGTAATAAATGCGGCCGTTTCGTTGGTGTCGCTGATGATGATAATATCGTCCATGGCGAACTGTGACTGAAGCACCTGGATGCTGCACACGCACTTCAACTTGCTGAGCCTCCGAATTCAGGATAAAACCTGTAATAATGATAAGTAAAAAAAATAATTTTTTCATTTCATTTTATTTTATGTCCTGAGTGAATTCCCCTGACATGACAAAGGTCTGATGGAGGTATCACAAAAGTCTTATATCATTATGTCATTGATTTGCAGGATTCATTATATATGCCAATTAAAAAAGACGGGATCCGATCCCGCCTTTCTTGTGTAGTATTTAGTTTGAATGCCTGACCGTAACATCCCTGATCGAATGGCTTAGTTGCGTTATATCATAATTGAAGGATCGTTTGAATTCGCTCCATTCATCTGTTTTTATATAAGCACAACTATTTATTTATGGTTTCCTCAAGCTCGGAGTAT
>CAIQUX010000183.1 GCA_903875055.1 uncultured Bacteroidota bacterium | reverse complement strand
GTGTATTTTAAGCACAACGACTGGCGACAGGTTTGCAACCTGTGCCACTTCAACACAAGTAAAGCGGCTTAATAAAGTCCGTCCTACTAAGTCTTATTTTGATGCTTTCAGAACGAGTTAAATTTCCAAAGGATGGTTTGTGGAGATTGCCACGACAAAAAACTATGCCGGGATTCATCCATAAAAAAAACCACTCCCGAAAAGAGAGTGGTTACTACGTTGAATAAAACGATACGCGTTAATCTATGCCGGTGTTGGTGCCGGTATAATACCGTTATCATTTCCCTGTTGCTCAAACAAGGGTGCTATGTCGGCTACAATCGCATCGGCACCCGGCAAATTGTTTTCGGCACCGAGTTTGGCCGTGGCATAAATATGCCTGAAATCTTTATAGCAAGGCACATCTTCATTAAACGACAAATCGTCAAATATCTCATACAACTGTTTTAACTGCAATGCCACACTTCTAAAATAATTAGCATTGTTGAACCTTGTGGTTGAGTTGCCCAGATTGACGAAGCTGGGCACTATACCCGGAACATTAATCGCATGCTGCGTGAGCATGCGCTTTACGAATGGCTCCCTGACGTCATTGATCGAGAGATTGCTTCCTTTTTCGTCTTTGGTGATGTTGACATTACCGATAAGGGCAGCTTGTGCACGAAGCGCGGCTATTGCTGCTGATACCGCTGTTTGAATGGCAGGTGTGTTTGCCAATGGAACTGATGTAAATGGCATTTTAAATAGGTTTTTTTGTTAAAAAATAAATTTACAGCAACTAAAATAAAATATTTTTTGAAAAAAACGTAGAGATGAATATTTTTTTTCATAAAAAAAGCGAAGAGATTTTTTGTTCTCTTCGCCTTTTATGTTAGCAATTTAAGTTCATTCCTCTACCAGATCCTAACTCGGCTCAGACTATCCCTGTACAATTTATTTGATGGACTGACATTGAACACACGATACCATTCATCGCAGTTACTCATAGGTCCGTTCACACGAAGGAAGATCGGTGCATGCACATCGGTCATCAGCTGCGAAGCCAGTTTCTCGGGTGTACGGGTTTGCATCCATCCATAAGCATACCCCATGAAATAACGCTGTAAAGGTGTAAGGCCATGTATGCTCTTCCCTTCCTTGTATTGAGCGGTCTTTTTGAAGGCATCAAGCGCAATGACGATACCGCCCAGATCGGCGATGTTTTCACCCAAAGAAGCTTTTCCATTCGGATGCAGACTGTCGAGGACTACAAACTTATTGAACTGATCGACCAGCAGATCAGCCTTGGCTTTGAACTTCGCAGCATCTTCCTTGCTCCACCAGTTTTTCAGGTTGCCTTTTTCATCAAACTGACGACCTTCATCATCAAATCCATGGGTCAATTCGTGTCCAATAGTGGAAGCACCCACATAACCGTAGATAACGGCATCATCAATATCTTCATCTTTATACCCTGGCGAAGTAAAGATGGCTGCTGGCAATACGATCTCGTTGTTAGAAGGATTGTAATACGCATTATAGGTTTGCGGTGTCATAGTCCATTCGGTACGATCGACAGGCTTGGTCAGTTTTTCTGCTTCATAATTGAATCGCCATTTCCTGGCTTCCATTACATTCTTGCAATACGATTCCTTGCCGATATCCATCTTCGAGTAGTCTTTCCATTTTGACGGATAACCTACTTTCTTGGTAATGGCATTGAGTTTGGTCAGGGCTTTTTGTTTGGTACTGTCGCTCATCCAATCGAGTTTCTGAATATGTTCGCGATAGCTGATCACGATTTGCTCCACCAGATTATCGTAACGCTTCTTGGTTTTCTCAGGGAAATATTCTTTCACGAATAATTGTCCGAGTGCGTCACCGATGGCATTCTCCTGCGCATCCAATACACGCTTCCAACGCGGACGTTGCTCCTTGGAGCCATTGAGGGTCTTGTAATAGAAAGTAAAATTCTCTTTATCAAACGCCGAGCTGAGATAAGGTGCATAGGATGAAACGAGTTGCCATCTGAGATAGGCTTTCCAGTAATCGATAGGTTCGGTATTGATCAATGCATTGAGCTTGGAATAGAATGCAGGCTGCCCAACGATGACGGTATCGCTCTTGATATTCATTTTCGTGAAGGCCTCTTTCCAATTGATCGCTGAGGTTAGTGTATTGAGTTCCGCCATGCTCATCTTATGATAATTGGCGTAAGGGTCGCGTAAGTCTTCGAGTTTCTTATGGGCTGAAGCGAGACTGGTTTCGAGTTTTAATATGATATTGCTTTCTGCCTTTGCTTTATTACTATCCTTATCAACCAGCGTTAGGATATTTGTGATATGCTTCAGGTATTCGGCTCGGATATTCTGCGTGCGGGCGTCCATATTGAAATAATAATCGCGATCAGGCAGACCCAAACCACCCTGACTCAGATAGACACTGTTCTTATCACTTAGTTTCATATCCTGTCCCACATTGATAGAATAGGCAGGTCCCACGCCACTCAGTTGCAATTCAGTAAACACATTCACCAGATCTGCCTTAGACTTGATGGCTTCTATCTTGGCGAGCTGATCGTTCAATGGACTGATCCCATTTTTCTCCACTGAAGCAGAATCCATACCGCAATAAAAGAAATCACCGATCTGTTGCTGTGGAGTTCCTTTGGCACTCTTGGCGGCACTGGCATCTTCACTTATTTTTTTAATCTGGGCATAATTTTCATCAGCCACCAGATTAAAAATCCCCCACCCGCTTTCGCTTTTAGGTATAGGGTTATTTTTCAGCCAGCCGCCATTGGCGTATCCGAAGAAATCATCTCCGGGATGCACGGTCGTGTCGATGTGCGAGCTTAATACATCGTCGGGTGAACCGGCACTTTTGTTCGGCGCAGATTCCTTATCTTTACATGCGCCTAAAAGGACCATGCCTGAGAAAAGCACTAAATAACTAAGTTTCATGTTTTAAATTTTGCGCTAAACTACAACAAATCTTCACTCGGCTTTTATTTCAATTAAAAATTCCAAAACGATGTTCGGTTCAAACAAAAAGGTGCTGCTGACTACAGAACAACAATCAAAGGATGCCGGCCGGATGCTGGAAACCGTTTCACCTCTTGTAAATACGCTGTACAGTCATCAGGCCTTGTTTGTCATCAATAAAGGATTGAATCATGTAACGGTTATTTTCTTCT
>CAIQUX010000182.1 GCA_903875055.1 uncultured Bacteroidota bacterium | reverse complement strand
GATGTTGTTGTCAAATTGATCGATGTCTGATTGATATTGGCATTATTACCTTGCGAAATAACTGACAAACTCAGATTCGAAATTGGCACACCGGCAGTAGGCAAAGCCGTTGGTGTGATTGCAGTTCCGAAATTATACGTCGCCATTGTCGAAGTAGAATTAACGATCAAGGTCTGTGTCACATTGGAAGCCTGATTATATATCGCATTCCCGGCCTGTGACGCGGTGATGGTGCTTACACCTGCGCCAACAATCGTAACAACATTCCCATTGATCGTCGCTACCGATGTGTTTGAACTTGTAAATTGAATGGGATTACCAGAGCCGCCACCTGTTGCTGTCAACGTGAAGGGCGGATCCGTTACGAGCTTAGAAGGCAATGAACTGAAGTTAATAGTCTGCGTTAGCAAATTCACGGTAAGTATCTGAGACACATCCGTAGCCGATGTATAATTTGAATTACCTGCTTGTGAAGCAGTAATTGCACTAGACCCGGCGCCTTGAATAGTGACAATATTTCCAATTACTTTTGCCACTGAGGTATCCGCACTTGCATAAAGGATAGGGTTGCCGGATGCGCCTCCGACCGCATTCAAGGTAAAAGGAGGATCCGTAATAACTTTAGAAGGAAGCGAAGCGAATGAAATTATCTGAGTGGCTTGATTGACATTGAGTGTTTGCATCACATCAGTAGCTGCAAAATAATTTGTATTTCCACCCTGCGATGCTGTGATGGTTGCCGAACCCGCACCCACTATATTGACCACATTACCGGCAATTGATGCGACAGATGTATTTGAACTTAAATACGTTATTGGATTGCCAGAAGGTCCGCCAGTTGCGTTTAATATAAAGGAAGAATCTCCATAGGTCTTAGTGGCCAGAGAAGGAAAATTAATGACTTGGATTCCTTTTGCAATAGTAAGTGTCAGCACACCGCTTCCTGTACCAGAAACATTGCTTGCAGAAATAGAAACGACACCCGAACTTAATGACGAAAGTGGTGTACCACTAATTTCTCCTGTTGTTGTATTCACCGACAATCCCGAAGGTAATCCAGAAGCTGCATAACCACCCGGTGAATTGCTGGCAGTGATAAAATAAGAAAAAGGAATACCGACTACACCATTGGCGCTGTTGCTTGTCACAATTGGTGCCGATGCAGATGCATTGAATTGAATATTATCCAGTCGGTTATTTCCTCCGGCAGAGCTGGCTCCTGTGAAGGTCACTCTGATATATGCCATGGCTGCATTATTCAATCCTGTTATGGTTGATAATGTTTGAACAGAATAAGAAGTAAGAATAGTGCTTACTGTCTGGGCGCCTGTCCAGTTTGTGCCGTCTGTACTATAGTCCCATACCTGCGATGTAAATCCAGAAGCTGTACGTTGTGTGGCATAGCTCACCACCAAATTCGATTGCCCACTCATATTCAATACAAAGACCATGGATTTACCATTGGCCGTGGTGTTGGCTAATGCGAGACAAGCAGCGCCTGAAGTAACGGTACTGAATCCAGAAGCTGCATTTAATGCAGACCCGGCAAACGATGTCAATTGATTTCCTGATGTAGCCGTGACCCATGAACTTGAGCCATTGGTGCCATTCAGATAAAGAGTCCCACTACCGATATTAGCTTGTACAACTGCAGGCGCGTTGGGTGCCACCTGCATGGCAGTGCCTCCATTGACTGTTGTTTGAAAATCCCAACCGGCAATAAGATTTTGTGAATTGCCGCAAAAGGGAAATATGACAAGAATGAGAAACAAAAGAGAGGAAAATAATCCTCTGAACATATTATGTCCTGACTTTGAAAAATGCACAGAAGCATTATCTCGTTTGAATGAACTTACTAATTGGATGAATATCATGAATAAGGTGGGGTGCTCTTTACTAAAATCGACTTGCAATTTAGCAATTTTTGAGCATTGCCGAGGATTAAGTTACCATCAACTATGGCATCTTTCAACCTTTACACAACAATAATATCATCATACGCAGTAATACCACCTGCTACCCAGGTCCACTCGATTTTTTCATAAACAAATGAAACCTCCTCATACTCGGCATACCGCATCAACTCCGGATTCTTATTATTTAGCATGCAAAATTTGATATCTGTGATACGTGCATTACTCAGCTTCACGGTATAATGTTGTACCTCCGTTCCTGATCCGGCAGATGCCGTAGCATTCGCTGTCCAGAATTCAAGAATAAATTCTGTTATCTTTTCATTATAGATCATGGCACTGTAAAGAAGCGGCGACGATTTGTCTACTTCCTTGGTAATGACAAATGGATGATGCTGAGTTTTACCAGTACGTTGAGTTGTGCCCTGGGCTACAGGCGCATTTACCTCATGACTCACCGCGATGACCATGATCTTGTTTTCCCTTCCCTTTTGTGTGACGGAACCTTTGATTTGCCCTTGTTTTTCTCCGGTCAGTTTTAAGTATGCATTAAGTGCCATGGATCTTATTTTTAGTTATGTAAATCTAAGTAAGAAATCACAGCATTCAAATCAATCTAAAAAATCACCGTTTAGTCAATTGATTTAACCAATTTCCATC
>CAIQUX010000181.1 GCA_903875055.1 uncultured Bacteroidota bacterium | reverse complement strand
GGCCTGTTGGTTCAGGGGGGGCTGAAAAGATGTAAGTCAAGCGGACAGATTTGGAGCGATGTGCGTAATCGAATATGATTGTCTGTTCCAGCTCAGGATGTAAAGAATATGCATTGAAAAAAGAGGCAGAGCCCTTTATTCCCAGATCTTTCCGCCACAACACAACTTACAAAAGTTGGCTGAGCATGGGTTCAAGTTGGATCGTTGTGATGATCACTTTGACGGGCAGGGAGAAGGTGCAAGAGGCTGATGTTAGCCTGATGGGAACTTCAAATCGATAATGGGGAACACACACGGGTATTCTTACTCATGGAGCTGATAAGAAAACAGGATTAACGAATTATAATATCATCCTGCAGGACAAGAAATTGGCACATCATTAATCATTCATAACTTAGTCTTCCTTCATTGAAGTTCGTTGCACTTCTCATTCTGAATGCGTTTAACAGCGATAACAATATGAATATTCATAAGAGCACACTCCTTCTAATTCATAACTGGTAACTCCTAAACCCCAACTTACGCCTTACCCCTTACGCCTTACGCCTAAATATAAAAAAGGCCCGATCTTTCGACCAGGCCTGATTTATTAAAGCTTATCTTGATACTATTCCTCGTCGTCGAACTGAAGCAGTTCTTTAGAGTTTTGCAGTATTTCGTATTCATCCTTGCTACCGACGATAAAGTTATCGAACTCTTTCATACCGGTACCGGCAGGGATCAGATTACCTGTGATGACGTTCTCTTTCAAGCCCCACATGTAGTCAGACTTACCTGCTATCGCTGCCTGAGAAAGTACTTTCGTAGTTTCCTGGAACGAAGCGGCTGATATCCATGAGAAGGTACCCAAAGAGGCCTTGGTGATACCCAGCAAGTTAGGACTTGAGGTCGCAGGCTGTGCATTACGATATTGAACCAGGGTCTTGTCGGCACGACGCAGACCTGAGTTTTCTTCTCTGATCTCACGCAGGGTGATGATCTGACCAGGCAAGAGTTTCTCTGAGTTTCCGCTATCGGTAACCACCACTTTGTCAAAGATCCAGTCATTTTCTTCCTGGAATTCGAGTTTGTCAACCACATCCCCTTCAAGGAACTTGGTATCGCCCTGATCTTCGATGGTTACTTTACGCATCATCTGACGTACAATCACCTCGATATGTTTATCATTGATTTTCACACCTTGTAATCGATATACCTCTTGAATTTCATTCACCAGATATTCCTGCACCGCGAAAGGTCCTTTAATGGCGAGGATATCTGAAGGGGTAGTTGAACCGTCGCTTAACGGTGTACCGGCTTTGATATAATCGCCTTCCTGTACAATGATATGTTTGGTCAACGGCACCAGATATTTCTTGATGATACCGTCTTTACTTTCGATGCTGATTTCACGATTACCACGTTTCACACCGCCGAAGGTCACCACACCATCAATTTCAGCTACGACAGCCGGATTAGACGGATTACGTGCTTCAAACAATTCAGTTACACGCGGAAGACCTCCCGTGATATCTCGGGAACGACCCATGATACGAGGAATCTTGACCAGAATCTGTCCGCTTTGGATCGTATCACCATCATTAATGATCAGATGCGAGCCAACCGGTACGTTATAGTTTTTGATTTCCTTGCCTTCGATGAGGATGGCAGGAATTTTAGTTTTGTCTTTTGTCTCGATAATCACTTTCTCACGAAGGCCTGATTGTTCGTCAGCTTCTTCACGGAAGGTGATACCGTCGATTACACTTTCGAAGCGCACCTTACCTGGTATTTCAGAAATGATAACCGCATTGAACGGATCCCATGAACATATTTGATCGCCTTTTTTCAATTTCTGGTTGTTCTTCACTTTCAATGTAGAACCGTATGGAATTTCACTTGTTACCAACACTGTACCTTCTTCGTCCACGATACGCATTTCGCCCATACGGGTGATGACGATTATTTGTTCTTCACCGTCCTTATTGTTGAATTTCGTTGTACGCACACTATCGAATTCAATCTTACCGTCGAACTTAGCCACCATTTGCGATTCGATCGCAGATGAACTAGCCGCACCACCCACGTGGAAGGTACGAAGAGTCAGCTGAGTACCCGGTTCACCAATCGACTGCGCCGCGATAATACCGACAGCATCACCCGATTGGGCCATTTTACCTGTTGCCAGATTGATACCATAACATTTAGCGCAAGTACCGCGTTTGCTTTCGCATGTCAATACAGAACGGATTTCAACTGTTTCTATACCGGCACTTTCAATAGCTTCACCATGGGAATGTGTGATCTCTTCACCGGCACCTACTAACAAGCCACCTTTTGAATCATACAAATCATGCAATGACGTACGACCCACGATACGATCCAATAATGGTTCTACGATATCATCATTCTCTTTCAATGCCGACGTAGCAATACCACGAAGAGTACCACAGTCAACTTCACGAACGATTACATCTTGGGCCACATCCACCAGACGACGTGTCAGGTAACCCGCATCCGCCGTTTTCAAGGCTGTATCCGCAAGACCCTTACGGGCACCATGGGTAGAGATAAAGTACTCCAATACGTTCAGTCCGTCTTTAAAATTAGATAGGATCGGGTTTTCAATGATCTCAGAACCTGTGCTTCCACTCTTACGTGGTTTAGCCATCAATCCCCTGATACCAGAAAGCTGTTTGATCTGTTGTTTACTACCGCGCGCTCCACTATCAAGCATCATATACACGGAGTTGAAGCCTTGCTTATCGGCTGCCATCTCACGAATCAATGTTTCAGTAACTTTAGTATCAACACGGCTCCATACGTCAATGATCTGATTGTAACGCTCATTGTTCGTGATAAGCCCCATGTTATAATTGTCCCAAACTTCTTCTACCTCAGCACTTGCCGCATCCAGCATTTGCTGTTTGATTTCAGGTACGATCAGATCCTCAGGGTTAAACGACAGACCACCTCTGAAGGCCGTTCTGAATCCTAATCCTTTGATATCGTCAAGGAATTTTACAGTAGTTGGGATATCGGTAAATTTAATGATTTCACCGATGATGGTACGCAATGATTTCTTAGTCAGCAGTTCATTGATAAACCCCACTTTTTCAGGAGTGTGTAAGTTAAACATGACACGTCCTACAGTCGTTTCAATTGTTTTTTGAACGATGGTTCCGTCTTCTTCACGCACATTGGCTTTCACTTTAATCCAGGCATGCAGGTCAACTACGTTTTCATTCAAGGCGATAATCACCTCGTCGGCGTTATAGAAGCGCATCCCTTCGCCTTTGACTGCTTCCGTTGGAATATTACGTTTTCCTTTGGATAAATAATACAGACCCAATACCATGTCCTGAGAAGGAAGAGTGATTGGTGTACCATTTTGAGGGTTCAGGATATTATGAGAAGCCAGCATCAGTAACTGAGCTTCAAGAATCGCAGCATTGCTCAACGGTACGTGTACCGCCATCTGATCACCATCGAAATCCGCATTGAATGACGAACACACCAACGGATGTAACTGTATGGCCTTCCCTTCGATCAATTTAGGTTGGAAAGCCTGAATTGACAATCGGTGAAGCGTAGGGGCACGATTCAATAAGATCGGATGACCTTTCAATATATTTTCAAGGATATCCCAAATCACCGCTTCTTTGCGCTCAACTAATTTCTTAGCGCTCTTCACAGTTTTCACGATTCCTCTTTCAATCAATTTACGGATGACAAATGGCTTGAACAATTCCGCTGCCATATCTTTCGGAAGTCCGCATTCATGCAATTTCAATTCAGGTCCAACCACGATAACCGAACGACCAGAGTAGTCAACACGTTTACCAAGCAAGTTCTGACGGAAACGACCTTGTTTCCCTTTCAGTACATCGGACAATGATTTCAACGCACGACCACCTTCTGCTTTAACAGCGTTTGATTTACGAGAGTTGTCCATCAAGCTATCAACAGCTTCCTGCAACATCCTTTTTTCATTACGAAGGATAACCTCAGGCGCTTTGATTTCAAGCAATCTTTTCAGACGGTTGTTACGGATGATCACACGACGATACAGATCATTCAAATCTGATGACGCGAAACGACCACCATCCAATGGCACCAATGGACGTAATTCAGGTGGTATGACAGGAATATACTGCATCACCATCCACTCAGGCTTGTTCTCGATATGCGAATTCGCCTCACGGAAAGCTTCCACGATGCTCAGACGCTTCAAGGCTTCTGCCTTACGTTGTTGCGACGTTTCGAATGCAGCGGCGTTACGCAGCTCATATGATAGTTTATCCAAGTCGATTCGAGACAATAAGGCCTGAATAGCTTCGGCTCCCATTTTGGCGATGAACTTATTCGGATCATCATCGCTCAGCATCTGATTTTCCTTCGGTAACTTATCCAGAATATCCAGATATTCATCTTCAGAGATCAAAGCCAGTTCTGTATTTTCAGTGTCTTTCATGGCCAAGGCCGATCGTATCATCGCATCAGCTTCACCACCTTGAATGACACAATATCTTTCATAGTATACTATCATTTCCAATTTCTTGGAACCTGTACCTAATATATAACCTATCTTGTTCGGTAATGATTTAAAGTACCAGATATGAACAACAGGAACTACCAATTTGATATGTCCCATTCGCTCACGACGTACTTTCTTTTCAGTCACTTCCACACCGCAACGGTCGCAAACTATCCCTTTATAACGGATACGCTTGTACTTACCGCAATAACATTCGTAATCCTTCATTGGTCCGAATATTTTTTCACAAAAAAGACCATCACGTTCCGGTTTGTATGTTCGGTAATTGATGGTTTCAGGCTTCAACACCTCACCAAAACTTCTATCCAGAATAGAATCCGGCGAGGCTAGCGTAATGGTAATTTTGTTAAAGGCGGTGGACGTAGACTTTGAATTTCTTTTTGTACTCATACTAATTTTTTCTTTTAAAATTTAGTTTGCAATAATGCATCTCTGTTTTACAGCTACACAGGATAAGATAGTTTTCAGTCATGTTGTGGCTACACGAAAGGTGACTGAGATCAATTCTATCCTGAAAAATAAGGCTACAGACTATTTATTTTGAGACTTCAA
Organism: uncultured Bacteroidota bacterium; assembly: GCA_903875055.1. GTDB lineage: Bacteria > Bacteroidota > Bacteroidia > Chitinophagales > Chitinophagaceae > OLB11. The sequence continues at coordinate 10,311 of CAIQUX010000181.1, read as the reverse complement.
AAACGCATTTTAATACACATAAAAAGTGCAACTGAGCCTATCAGTTGATGCCGGTATTTGAAATAAATGGAATAAATTTTAATGTAGCCACAGAAAAACAGGGTGCGAATGTAGTATATTATTTTCGAAATCAACCAATCGTCAGGCAGTTTTTTTCTTCCTATAACCTTTTCAAATGGCTTCCATTATAATTGAATTTCCGTAGATTTGGTTTCGTGACTGACATTCAACTAAAGAATAAGAAAAATATCTGAACATAATTTTCTGTTTTTAGAGGTTATTTTTGTTACTTTGCGCCCCTTTCAGGAAAATACAAGTAAACAAAAAGACAAACAGAGTCTATAAAACAGCTTTTTATATGAAATTAATTACAATCGAAGGACAACTCAGAAGCGAGTTTGGCAAAAAGGCTACAGGCCACGTTCGTTCTGAGGGAAAAGTGCCTGGTGTAATTTATGGAGGTTCTCAAAACGTCCATTTTACGGCCACGCCAAAGGATTTAAAACCCATTATTTACACACCTGAGTTTAACCAGGCGGAAATAAATATTGGCGGAAAAAAATATACATGCATCCTGAAGGATTTGCAGTATAACAAAACTACGGATGAAGTTTCTCATGTCGATTTCCTTGAATTGGTAGAAGGTAAACCTCTGAACGCCAGCGTACCGTTGAAATTCGTAGGAGTTTCAAAAGGTGTCAAAGAAGGTGGCCGTTTTGAAGTAAAAATGAGTACTGTAAAAGTAAGAACGAAACCAGAAAATCTGAGATCATCAATTGATGTGGATATCACAAATCTTGAAATTGGTAGAAACTTACGTATCGAAGATATCCAGTATGAAGGTGCCGAGATCCTTCATAACAAACGTATTCCTGTGGCTGCTGTTGTTACAACACGTGCGTTGAAACAAGAAGCAACTGATGCTGCTAAAGGCAAGAAATAAAATTTCAAATTATTCATTATCAAGAGCAAGATTTTCATCTTGCTCTTTTTTTTTATTTCATACATATTTTTATTCCATACATATTCAGAAGCATAAAATGAAAATTCAGCAACATGTCTCTATTGAAGGAGTCAACCTAAACTAATGAAAACGTTAAGTCCTTACCTAACGATCTTCAATGACTTCATGCGTTTGTGTTAGTCCACGCAGTTTCAATAATTCAATGATTCCAGATTCCTTTTCCTGATCGACAATCTGCTGTATCCGTTGTTTGAATGAGGTGATGGCTATCTGTCGCTCTGCTTTTTTTACCGCATCCTTTTGATTGTCATTCTCAGTTTGCTGTTTTTGGCAGAAAGAGTTCAGCGAGACGATAGCTGTAACCCTTACTAATCCATTGCCATCATTCTCGGCGCGGTCGTTGAGGATCACTATGGCTTTGGTATACAATTCTTCCTGATTAAGACGGACACAATAATCCGAGTAATCATCTATGAGTGAAGCCCGAGCACGCCCAAGTACCTTCATCATATTTTTTTCAAAAAAGCCAGCATTGGATCTCGATCCTGCACTTGAATAAATAGAAGATATCTGCGTAAACAGTTCACGTCGTGCATCTTTTTCCAATTCGGCACAACGCCTCATCGCTTCGTCTCTATTTAGTCTGTACACCCCTCTTATCGCCTTGGCTGCAACTGAGTAAGATGAATCGTTAGTCTGAAACAACAAGGTATTTAGCAAAGATGCCTGATTAATTTGTGCCAATTGCTCGGTGGCTTTTACCCTGACCGCAACAGAAGAATCCGTTTTGGCCATATGAATCAATAAATCAAGTCCCAAAGATGAATTTCGCGTATCCGACCAGTTTATCCATTCAATGGCTTTAGCTCTGATATCTGGATTGATGTCGCTGACTGCATTCAAAATGACCGAACGGCTTGTATCAATCGTTGACTGCATGGTATTCAATTCCTTCAGTGAACGGATTTTTTCTATATAATTTGCAGCACCGTAATACGACTTGATATGATTAATAAATGGTTTATTATCCTTTAACTCACCTATGAAAGTTGCATCCGGGTCAACGAATATATTCGGATATTCAGAAATCTGGTTATCAAATTTCTGAACATAAAAAGTCTCAGTTCGTTTACTGATATCGAACGTAAAATATTTCGTCTTACCTGCCTGAGTTACCTTGAATTTTAGTGGGAAATTGAATAATCCAATCTCTTTAGATTGCTTTTGCTCAATGGTGACAGCGACCAATTTAGCTGAATCAATATAATCATACCTGATTTCGACCGAAGGGTGTCCACCTTTTAAAAACCACTGATTAAAGAACGGGCGCAGATCCTTTCCTGAAACATTTTCGCATTCCTTTCTAAGATCGTCAATTTCAGCATTTTGAAAAGAGTTTGCCATCAGGTAGTTTTTCAATGCCTGAAAAAAAGCCTCATCACCCAATTCTGATCTAAGGAGGTGCAATACAAGAGCTCCCTTCTGATAAGTAACCGGACTGAACATATCATCAGGATTCTTGTAGTTAAACTGAATAATCGGATCATCATTGATTTCCTTAGCATAATTGAGATAACGATCTAGAGTCTGATATGTTTTTTTCAACGCAACATCCTTCCCATATTTATACTCCAGCCAAAGTTGTTCACCATATGCAGCGAATCCTTCATTCAGCACAAGATGGCTCCATGATTTACAGGTAACCAAATCACCGAACCACTGATGGACCAATTCATGGGAAATGATATCATCGTTGTCGGCATCCAGTAACTCACGGTTGTTTTTCTGCACGAATTCATTGTGAAGTGTAGCGGTGGTATTTTCCATAGCGCCTGAAACATAATCGTGCACCACAACCTGAGCATATTTTTCCCATGGATACGGCACCCCAAATCTTGATGAAAAGAAATCGACCATTTCTGGTGTATGTCTGAAAATATTCAACGCATAAGGTGCATATTCAGGCTCAAGGTAATAACTGATTTCAACACCATTCAACAGATCCCTGGTGGTGTTCTTATAATTCATCCTCTGCTTTGTGACAATTGAATCACGAATAGGAATCAAGGTATCATTTGTGGCAATATGCAACGTATCGTAAGTATAACTGATAAATGAATCCTTCACGGTCTTGGTAAGAAAATCCTTTGTGACATTAAAATTACCAACTGCCATCATGATTAGATAGGCAGACATAGGTTTCTTACTTTGCCATACATCTGTTTTAAGAATACCGTTCATGGTTGAAGATGTAAGTTCTCCATTGGACAGCGTTGTAAAATCCTTATTGACCGTAATGGAAAGCCGTATTGTAAATTTTTCATTGGGTTTATCAATCGTCGGAAACCAGCATGAACTCGATTCCGTCTCACCTTGTGTCCAAATCTGAATCGGTTTGAATGGCTCGCTGTTATCCGAATTGATGAAGTACAGGCCTTTATCGTCTCGAATAGCACTACCATGGAATCCCTCAGATTCATCAGGCTTGGCCGTGTATCGAATCACAATCTGAACCGTATCATGCATTGTCAATTTGCGTTCTAACTTCAGATGAAGTTGCTTCTTATCATAGTTGGTCAGATAATGAATGGGCTGGCCTTTAGAATCCATTACGAGTATCTCACCAAAGGTCATGCTTTTGGCATCGAGATTGATGCTATCCGTTTCGTAGAAATAAGGTTTTACTAATAAAGTTTCTTTGCCTATACATTCATGCTTCCCCCAGTTGAAGCTTACTTCAAGATCGGTATGAATGATATCGATTTGCCTGACCGGCGCAGCCCTGAATTCTTCATTTCGTTTTGGAGTAATCTTAACGGCCTCAAGCGGAATCACGTTCCTTTCTTCCTTTTTCCTTTCATTCTCCCGTTTCGACGTGATGATTTTGTTCATCACACAAGCATTTATCAACAAGCAACAGGCAGCCAAGGCAATGATCAGGGATTTTGACATAACAGACAAATTTAGTAAAATAACCAGTGTTTGAATTTAAATTCTCTACTTTTGTGCAAACATATTGTTCTATGAATTATTGGCTAGTCAAATCTGAACCCGTGAAATACAGTTGGGAACAATTCAAAACAGATAAAAAAACCCATTGGGACGGAGTTCGCAATTATGCAGCCAGGAACAATCTGAAAGCAATGAAAAAAGGTGATTTGCTATTTTACTATCACAGTAATGAAGGACTCGAAATAGTCGGTATAGCAGAAGTGATCAAAGAGTTCTATCAAGACCCGACTACCAATGACCCTACTTGGGTGGCCGTAGATATCAAACACAAAAAATCATTGAAAAAGCCTGTCTCCTTAGCGCAAATCAAAAAAGATAAAAGTCTGTCAGAGATTCAATTAATCAAACTCGCCAGACTTTCCGTCAGCGCAGTAAAGGAGACTGAATTCAACAGGATTCTGGAAATGGGAGAAACGACTTTGAATTAATTAAACAACAAGGTTTGATTATTCAGGAAGGTACATTGGAAGATCAATATGGAAAATAGTACCTTCTCCGACCACACTTTTAAAATTAATTTTTCCACCCGACTTCTCAAGGATGTCCTTACACATAGCAAGCCCTAACCCGGTTCCAGAAGTCTTGGTAGTAAAATATGGTTGAAACAGATTTTGTGCCTTTTCTGCAGAGATTCCTTCTCCATTGTCAGAGATGGATATTCGGACAAAATTGTCCTTCACCTTAGAGACTGTCAAGGCAATATTGCCTTTCCTTTCTTCAGGAATCGATTGAATGGCGTTCTGTATAATGTTGGTCAACACACGCATGACCTGACTTTTATCTGCATAAAGGTTGATTTCATAATCAGGAATCATAAACAGAAATTCATTACTATTATCATCGTGATACATACCGGTGACAGAATACAACAATTCGTTCAGCGCGAAAATCTCATTCGTTGAAACCGGCAATTTGGCAAAATTGGAAAAGTTAGTGGCGATCAATGATAAGTTATCAATTTGCTCCACCAAGGTCTTGGTCATCATGATGGTCATCTCATTCACGTTAGTCGCATTATTTTTTATCGCCCGTTCCAGCATCTGAAGGGAGAGTTTCATCGGTGTCAACGGATTCTTTATTTCATGAGCCACCTGTTTAGCCATTTCTCGCCATGCGAGTTCTCGTTCATTCTTTGCCAGCAATACCGTAGTGTTCTCCAGTTTACGAAGCATCCTGTTATACTCTTTGATCAATAGCCCGATTTCATCACTGTCAAACCATTTCAGTGGTTCATTCGTTTTGGACAAATTGATTTTTGTAAACTGTTTTACGATATAGGTGAAGGGTCTGGTCACCGATTTAGTCAGAAAGAACGCTATGATAGCTGAAAACAAAAACACAAAAACATAAATGTTGATCAGTATGATAATGATCCTGGTAGTTTCCAATCTAATATTGGTTGATGATTGAAAAAAAGGTATTTGCACAATGCCAATCTCTTCACCAGCGGCATTCCTTATAAGGAAATAAGAGGACATATAATGTAGCAATCCAAGCTTCTCTTCAAGGATTAAATTGTTGAATATCCCGCCCTTCAATTTATGATAGACTTCAGGCTCAAGACGATCTGAAATAATTTTCTGCCTGTAGTAGGGAGGAAGCGAACTAAAAAGCAATCTTCCATTACCAATACTATAAAGATTGATGTTGATAGCAAACCGTTCTGCAATTTGCTTCATGATAGTAAAGTAGCCTTGACAGGAAGAATCCTGAATAGTATGAGCCGTCTTTCTTGCTTCAATTTCAACAGGAACTTTCTTTACCTCTTCCTGAATGCTGATGTTGTATTTACTTACGTTATCTCTCATTTCTTCATTCGCATTACCATACAGGAAATACGATGTGAAGCAGCCTATGACAATGAATGAAATTAATTCAATCAACAGGATTGAAAAGTGAATACGAAGCCTCAGATTGATACTCATCAAGTTAATGAAACGCTTATAGTTCAAATTCGACCGGGCGATGATATTGCCCAGAATGTATAGGCTAATCGTAACAAAATAAAGGAGGAATATGTAGGCAAACAGCGTGGTAAACAGGAAGAGACCATTATTCTGTTTGATAATCACGACAATAATATCATTCTTTGCCCCTTTACTCCATACTTCGGTGAAATCACCCCGTCGGATAAAAGCCTTTCCGGCTGAATTGAAAATATTAAAAGAAGCCGGCAACCGATATGAAAACAAGTGTGTCCCTGTCCTCTGTATTAGCGTATCGTTGCGATATACTGCGGAAGAATATTGTTGATTACGTTGCAGGTCATCCGAAGTTTGCGATGTTAGCAAATCAGTGTATTCTGAAAGACCTTTCGGTCTTCTCTTAGTCAGATCAATCTCAACTCGCCACTGATCATGTTGTATTTGGGAAATAAAAGGAAACAATACATAAGCATCAGACTCTGTCCTGTAAAGTAGCTTAACTTGCTTCGAATCGCTGCTTGTCGAATCGACCTTCACATTCACACAGGCTTCATAATCCAACTGATGATCCCAAAAAAAATGAAGCAGAATATAGTCTGATATCTCCTTATGGTTATGAGGCCCTTTCTGAATGATCTGCCTGAGCACTGTATCCTTCTCCATCCGGTTCAACTTCTCTGATAGTTGCCATTCCAGTTTGTTTTTGACATTATTGCCTGCTAACCTCTTCGCAAAAATTTCCCGTTGATTGATATCCTTCCCCGCTATCAGCCTGGTGATAAGGAAAGCCCCGAAGATAGAAACGATAAGTATCCAAAGCAATAATTTATACGAGCTGAAATCGAATCTGGTTTTCAGATAATTCAAATCCTGCATAACAAACAGTACAACTAAACAGACCAAAGCGTATAGATGATAACCCTGATTCTCCAGTCCTCTAAGAAATATCCTGAAAAGAAGTGCCGTTACCAATACCAATCCGTATTTGACATAAATATTGTCGAAACAATCTGTCAGGTAGTTTCTGGAAAGAACCGAAACACATACATAATTCACAAAAATGACCATCAAGGTGAGTATCCCCATGATAGAAGAAAGGTCTAATTCAGTAATTTGAGTGGTATCAAAATTGATGACTGAGTCCCATATCAATTCGTGAATCAGGTTGCTCAAATACACCATAGCGGCCACGGAAATCATGAAGACAAGTATGCCGATACCCTGCCTGAATTTGTATCCGCGCAGATTATACACTTTGCCCTGAACATTGATGATAAAAAACAACAAGCCCCAAAAGACCAGTGACATGTTGATAAACAAATCTCCTAAAGACCTATTCAAAAAATCGGTTGTAAAATACTCAGGACTAAAAATCCCGAATTCATTAAAATCCATCGGAAATCCCCACAGGTAAATACTCCCCCTGACAATGAATATGGTAAGTACCAACAATGAGAAGATGAGTTGGGTGTTCTTTTTCTTTATTTTGACCTTGTAAAAAGTATGAATTGAAACTCCGAATAAAATGAAAGGAACCGCACTCAAGAATAGATGCCAGCCACTTCTGTCATTCACCCTGAGATAGTCATCACTTTTATAGATAAAAAACTGCGTCTTATTTCTGATGACCAAGGGCGTCGATCCAGCTAGATGATTCACAGACAGCTTAATATTAAAGTCGTTCTCCTGATCATCAACCGGAAAATTCGTCGAGAAGTACTTGTTTTCAATCCCATTTTCATTCTTGATTCTAAAAAGGGCCACCACATTCATGGTACCTGAGGTTGAAGCAATCTCAGTCTGATATGCGATAAAAAAACCACTTTGATCCTGATATGGCAACGGCGTGTTCAAGGTAAACGTATCTGCAGGATAACTGGCATGATCCGAATTCCAATAAACCAATTCATGATGATCGTACATATTTACCGCAAATGGTAACTGATTCATCAAATTGAATTGCGACTCATTCAATGAGTGTGAAACAACCTTTTGAATGAGGACACTATCCCTCAGTAATTGTGAGAACTGCTCCAACTTATGATCGACATCCTTTTCGATTTTGCATTTCAAATCGGGTATGGTGAGCCTCCTGACCAGTAACTGATTTACCGGCTTGACCGACAGGACAAAGAAAATAAACGCCAACACGAGAAAGTAGCGTGTATCGATATCAAAAGGAAACCGGAATGTATTTAACCTATTAATCTTTTTGTTCATTCCGTTTGATTTCATTCCAGGCATCATCCATTTCAATCAAGCTATATTCCGACAAGGGTTTACCTTCTGCCGTCAGCCTTTCCTCCATCGCATTGAATCGTCTGATAAACTTCTTATTGGTGCGCTCCAACGCGTTTTCCGGATCGATATTCAGAAACCTGGCATAATTGATCATAGAGAAAAGTACATCGCCAAATTCATCTTCCATCTTATCAAAGTCATGTAAATCAACGACCTCCTGTAGCTCCTCAAGCTCTTCATCGAGCTTAGCCTTGACTTGCGTAGTCACTTCCCATTCAAACCCGACTTGCTTCGCTTTTTCCTGCAACCGAAGAGCTTTCACCATAGAAGGTAATGCCTTCGGAACACCACTCAGTATCGTCTTCTTGCCTTCTTTCAGTTTCAAGTTCTCCCAATTACGCTTCACATCATCGTCATTTTCTACCTTCACAGTGGAATAAATATGCGGGTGGCGATGAACCAGTTTATTACATACACCTTCGATCACATCATTGATCGTAAACTCGCCCTGCTCGGCACCAATCTTGGAATAAAAAACGATATGCAATAACAAATCACCCAACTCCTCCTTGATACCCTGCCAATTTGAATCGGTAATGGCATCTACCAGCTCGTAACTCTCTTCAATGGTCAGTTGCCGGAGTGTTTGTATCGTTTGCTTCTTATCCCACGGACAATGGGTACGCAAATCATCCATGATGCTTACAATTCGATCAAACGACCTGGCATATTCTCTCATTCAACGGGGTTTTATAGCGTTCAAGGTAGGACAAATATTTCTTTTTAAAAACATATTTCAATTTTATTAAATTCACACTTTCTACAGAACAAAAAACACGTGACAGAAAGCAATCCATTAAGTAATCGTATCAAAAAAAATCTGAAAGCCATCAGGCCTTATCTTCAAAAAAAACAGCTTAGTTGTTATCGTATCTTCGATTGGGATATGCCCGAGTACCCTCTCTGTGTGGATATCTATGAAGACATGGTGCATGTGGCCGAATACAAGACCAAGCATCCGCTTGACGACGCCTCGTATCAGCGCTGGATGCATGAGAGCCTGCAGGCCATACAGGAAACATTGAAGGTCGATGAGTCGCATCTGTTTGTCAAAAAAAGGGAACGGCAAAAAGGAATTACTCAATACGAAAAAGTAGCGGAGACAAAGGAATTTAACACGGTGCACGAAAACGGACTTCAGTTTTTGGTCAACATGAATGATTATCTTGATACCGGCTTATTTCTCGATCATCGTATCACACGAAAGATGGTGATGGAAGAGGCCAAAGACAAGCAAGTGTTGAATTTGTTTGCCTACACCGGTTCGTTTTCAGTGTATGCATTGGCCGGGGGCGCAGCAAAAGTCACCACCGTGGACCTGTCGAATACATACCTCAACTGGGCCAAAGAAAACATGAAAGTGAACGGATTTGACCCAGAACAACAGCTTTTTGTGAAAACAGATGTGAAGGAATGGATCAAAAATGAACCGACCACACGCTACGACCTTGTGATTTTGGACCCACCTACCATGTCGAGGAGCAAAATGGCAAAGACTAAATTCGACATCCAAAGCGATCATCCCGAACTGATCCATCATGTGTTTAAGCATATGAATCCTGGTGGCGTGCTTTATTTCTCCACTAATTTCAGGGAATTTCAGATACAAACCAAACGTCTGGGTGCTGCTTCCGTGACCGACATTTCATTAGAGACCATCCCCGATGATTTCAGGAATAAGAAGATTCATTATTGCTGGAAGATTGTCAAGTAGCCATCCACACCCTGCTACTCCGACCGAAATTCATTTTCGCTTGTCCAAAGAAGCTGCTACACCGACCGAAATTTCTTTTACTCTGTTCGAAGGAGCTGCACTACCGATCGAAGGTTATTTTGCGTCGTCCGAAGAAGCTGCTATGCTGTCCGAAATTCATTTTCGTTCGTCCGAAGAAGCTGCTACACCGACCGAAATTCATTTTCGTTCGTCCGAAGAAGTTGCTACACTGTCCGAAATTCATTTTCGTTCGTCCGAAGAAGCTGCTACGCTGTTCGAAATTCATTTTCGTTCGTCAGAAGGAGCTGCTACGCTGTCCGAAATTCATTTTCGTTAGAAGTGTAAAGTAGATTGTGTAAACAGCTTTCAGAGCCGCTATTGGCCAGGAAGACCAT
>CAIQUX010000180.1 GCA_903875055.1 uncultured Bacteroidota bacterium | reverse complement strand
TTTAAGGGCTATAGGCCGATAAGCTGAGAGTTAACCTGAGTCAACTTTTTCTTAACTCGAGTCAACTTTTTCTTAACTCAGGTTAGGTCAGAGTTAACCTGAGTCAACTTTTTCTTAACACGAGTCAACTTTTTCTTAACTCAGGTTAGGTCAGAGTTAACCTGAGTCAACTTTTTTGTAACAGCAAGCTTTTCACAGATATAGTGGTGTGCAAGAGAATTGTACAGAATAACACAAATGGAAGAGCCTTTTAGTGCCCTTTCAATATCTTTTCTTTGAAATAATCAAGTGTAATCTTCAAGCCTTCGGCTCGTTCCACTTTTGGCTCCCATCCGAGGATAGTCTTTGCTTTGGTGATATCCGGCTGGCGTTGCTTAGGATCGTCCTGAGGTAGCGGCATATACACGATCTTCGAATCGGAACCGATCAGACGTTGAATCTCTTCAGCAAAATCCTTCAACGAAATTTCATTCGGGTTACCGATGTTTACAGGCATATGATAATCACTCAACAACAAGCGATAAATACCTTCAACCAAATCGCCTACATAACAGAATGAACGTGTTTGCGAACCGTCACCAAAGACCGTGATATCTTCGCCTCTCAAGGCTTGACTCATAAAAGCCGGCAACGCGCGTCCGTCATCGAGTCGCATACGCGGGCCGTACGTGTTGAAGATCCGTACGATGCGAGTTTCTAATCCATGAAAATTATGATAGGCCATGGTGATGGCTTCTTGAAAACGTTTTGCTTCATCATACACTCCACGTGGACCGATCGGATTGACATTACCCCAATACTCCTCGTTTTGAGGATGCACCAGTGGATCGCCATATACTTCGGAGGTTGAAGCGATCAACATACGGGCTCTTTTTTCTTTCGCTAATCCGCATAAATTATGCGTACCAAGTGAACCTACCTTCAGCGTTTGTATCGGCATTTTCAGATAGTCAATCGGACTGGCCGGAGAAGCGAAATGCAGGATATAATCAAGATTTCCTGCCACATGAACAAATTTGCTTACATCATGATGATGAAACTCGAAGTTTGGCAGTTTGAACAGATGTTCGATATTTTCGATATGCCCTGTGATGAGATTATCCATGGCAATCACATGATATCCTTCGTTCACAAATCGGTCGCACAGATGCGATCCTAAGAAACCGGCCCCACCGGTAATTAATACTCTTTTCATATGTTTGAATTAATGGTGGTTCTGCCCATGGAATTGTAATAAAAAACTTGATCTTTCATTTCTTGCACATCGAACAGATTACGTCCATCGAACACTACATGGTATTTCATTTGTTCTTTCACTTTATCCCATTCAGGCGTACGGAATATGCTCCACTCAGTACAAACTGCCAGTGCGTCGGCATCTTTTAATATATCATAGGCATTCTCACCGAAGGAAATTGAAGACATCAGTTCAGGAAAATTCGAGTTGAAATATTCTTTTGTATTCGGCATGGCTTCAGGATCATAACAGATGACTTGAGCACCTGCCCGCACTAATTTTTCGATGATATATAAAGCCGGGGCTTCGCGGATATCATCAGTGTTGGGTTTAAAGGCTAAACCCCAAAGGGCAATTTTTTTACCCTTGAGATCATCCTTAAAATACGAAATGATCTTATCAGCCAGCACCAACTTCTGTTTGTCATTCACGGCAACTACTGCATTTAATGTGCTGTAGTCATAGCCGAATTGAGAGGATGTCTGCACCAAGGCCTGCACATCCTTCGGGAAACAGCTTCCACCATATCCGATACCCGGAAACAAGAAGCGCTTACCAATGCGGTTATCGCTACCCATTCCTACACGAACCGTTTCAACATCGGCGCCTACCTTTTCACAAAGATTAGCGAGTTCATTCATAAACGTGATACGCATTGCCAAATAGGAATTCGCGGCGTACTTAGTGAGTTCCGAGCTGCGTTCATCCATGAAATAAATAGGATTACCCTGACGAACAAACGGTGCATATAATTGTTGCATCATTTTCTTCGCTTTTTCGGTACTGCAACCGACCACTACACGATCGGGTTTCATAAAATCTTCAACCGCGGCTCCTTCACGTAAGAACTCTGGATTGCTCACCACATCAAAATCGCCCTGATAGTTTTCGAGTATCTTATTTCTGACTTTTTCAGCGGTGCCAACGGGAACTGTACTCTTATTGATGATGACTTTGTACTGATGATGATCGGCCAGAATATGTCCGATTTGTCCGGCTACACCTAAGATATAACTCAGATCAGCAGAACCATCTTCACCGGGTGGTGTAGGCAATGCCAGAAAGATGAGATCTGATTTCTCGATCGCATCTTTAAGATCGGTCGTAAATCGTATGCGGTTTTCCTTGATGTTACGATGAAATAAAACCTCAAGTCCGGGCTCATAAATTACTATATCACCAGATGATAGACGTTCTACTTTTTTCTTGTCGATATCGACACAGATTACCTGATTACCTGATTCGGCGAAACAAGTGCCGGATACCAATCCAACATATCCTGTTCCAATAACTGCTATTTTCATATAAGTGAGTTTATTATTGCAATAAAAGTTGATGCTATATAATTCATTTGTTCTTCGGTCATTTCGGTATGAATCGGAATCGAAATGACATGATCTGCCAACCAATCAGTCGTGCCTAACTCAGTTGACTTAATACCGAAACTATCAAACATTTTTTGCCTGTGAGCTGGTATGGGATAATAAATCATCGACGGAATTCCTTTCTCCTCGAGTTTTGCCTTCACCGTATCCCTGTCAACGCCTTCCAAAATGATTGTATATTGATGAAAGACATGATGCGAATAGGATGCCCTGTATGGCGAGATGATATTCGGATGATTCGCAAAAGCATGATCATAATAATCGGCTACCATACGTCTGGCATCGCAATATTGATTCAGATGCTGAAGTTTGACCAATAAGATGGCAGCTTGTAAGGTATCAAGTCGCGAATTGCAACCAACTATTTCATGTACATATTTTTTACGCTGACCATGATTAGCCACCATTTTCATTCGTTCTGCCAAATCGCTGTCATTGGTAAACACCGCACCGCCATCACCATAACAGCCTAAGTTTTTTGATGGAAAAAATGAAGTTGTTCCGACAGTACCCATGGTCCCATTGGCTTTTTGGGTCCCGTCACTGAATGTATAGGAACCTCCGATAGCCTGCGCATTATCTTCAATCACAAACAGGTTATATTTCTTTGCCAAGGCAAGAATTGGCTCCATATCGGCACTTTGTCCATATAAATGAACAGGTACGATGGCTCTTGTTTTTGGGGTAATTAACTTTTCAATCTCATCGGCTTTCATTGTAAATGTCTGCCTATCCACTTCACAGAATATCGGCTTCAACTTAAGCAAAGCCACCACCTCAACCGTTGCGAAATAGGTATGAGAAGGCGTGATGACTTCATCGCCGGGTTGCAAATCAAGAGCCATCATGGCAATTTGCAAAGCATCGGTGCCATTCGCACACGGAATCACGTGCTTCACGTCCAGATAACTTTCCAATTGACGAGCCAGTTCGCTGATCTGTTTGCCTCCGATAAAAGCTGCATCATCGAGCACACCTTGAATGGACACATCGATCTCTTGTTTGATCTTAAGATACTGGCTTTTAAGGTCTACCATTTGCAGGTTCATCATGTGGGGGAATGTTGATAAAAAGGAGAGCAAAGATAACATCAAGTGCTAAATTTATTTCTTGTATTTTCGTTTAATATGCGCACCTTTACGTCCAACTTCAATTTATTACCGACTAGATGAATTCACGTAACATCCTTCTGTCTGTCTTTTTATTTTTCCTGAGTTACCAAGCGTATAGTCAGACAACAGACAAACCTTCAGAAGAGCCATCAAAAAAGAAAAAGACAATAGTCAAAGGGGACAACATGTTCAATTTTGACATCAATGCCGGTATCGATTTTCCGCAAGCGGATATGGCCAAGCGGTTCGGTACCAGTTATCGTCTGGGTTTGGGTATCCGTTACAAGACGACGGGCAACTGGCTGGTCGGAATTTGCGGTGCTTTCATCCTTGGCAACCGAATAAAGGAAGACAGTTTGCTGATCAATATGAAAACAAGCCAGGGAGGTGTTATTTCACAATTGGGTGATGTACTGAATGTGGGGACGTTTGAACGTGGATATATGGTGGGTATACAGGTCGGGAAGATCTTCCCTGTTCTGCAGATGAACAAGAACTCAGGACTGATGACAAATTTTTCAGCAGGTTTCATGCAACACAAAATCAAATTGTTTGACAAGGACAATTCATTTCCTCAATTCCGCGATTCTTATTACAAGGGCTATGACAGACTCACCAATGGTGGTTATATCGAGAACTTTACCGGCTATACATACTATGCCACCAACAAGTTGATTAACGTTTACGCGGGTCTGGATATAGCCTGGGGTTTTACACAGGGAAGGCGGGATTTTTTATATGATGTAGCCAGAAAAGATGATCGCAAACGAAACGATGTGTTACTCGGTTTTAAGTTCGGATGGATAGTCCCTATCTATAAAAAACAAACAGAAGAAACCTATTATTGATGTTGACCTTCATGTACAATGCAGGCATCTTTTTTTATGGTTTGGCCATACGGGTAAGCAGCCTGTTCAACCAAAAAGCAAAAAGCTGGATTGATGGAAGGCAACATATTTTCGAGGTTTTGCAACAAACAATTTTCAAAGACACGATTTGGTTTCATTGTGCCTCTGTAGGCGAGTTTGAACAGGGTTATCCCCTTTTGAAACGGATGCAAAAGAGATACCCATCATCAACTGTATTCGTTACTTTTTTTTCACCTTCGGGTTATGAATTTGCAAAGAAACGTTACACCGATTTTCTTATTTTTTATTTGCCGATGGACACCAGACAAAACGTAATCCGCTTACTTGATATCGTGCAGCCGAAAGCAGTATTTTTTGTCAAATATGAGTTCTGGTTTCATTATCTGTCTGAGTTGAAAAAACGACATATCCCAACCTTTCTGATTTCAGGCATCTTCCGTAAAGAGCAACCTTTTTTTAGATGGTACGGGCCAATACACAAAGAAATGCTCAACTCATTTTCATACTTATTTTTACAAAATAAAGAAAGTAAAGAGTTAATCGATGGGATCGGAATTTTCAATTCATTGGTAGTTGGTGATACCCGTTTTGACAGGGTTGCTGAATTGAAACAAAGTGTATTCCATGACAATATCATCGATGAATTTACTGGCGATGCCAAGGTTTTCATAGCCGGCAGTGTCTGGCCTGAGGATGAAAAAACTCTTAAAAAAATAATCGCATTGCTTCCGAAAGATTGGAAAATTTTACTATTTCCTCACGAAATCGAGAGCTTTAGCACATCATGGCTAACAGAAGAACCCGTCTACTATAGCCGGTATCCTTCAACCAACAAAAAGGTGTTGGTGGTTGATGCATTGGGGTTGCTTTCTAGAGCCTACAGAAAAGCCACTTTGGTATATATTGGCGGAGGGTATGGCAAAGGAATTCATAATATGCTGGAAGCCGCCATCTATGAGGTTCCCGTCCTCATTGGTCCCAAGTTTCAGAAATTCAATGAAGCTGTCGAACTGACCAGTTTGGGAATATCCTTTGACACCTCGAAGAAAGAGACCGAAAATGTAATTTCCCAACTTGTTACAGAAGATCAATTTTACGCGACAGTCAAAAAACGATACGCGGTCTACATGGCAGATCACGCCAACGTTTCAGAAAATATCGATGTCTTTATTTACGAAAAGAAGCTTGTCTTTTAACGGGCAAAAAAAAGATATTTTTAGCTATTTCAAAGGTAATTATTATATTAGCGAATTAAATTGGTCACTTTTACGACATATATGAAACGAATACAACTATTTCTCTTCGTCATTGCATCCTTTTTCCCGGCTAAAAACGTGTTCGCTCAATTGATTTTGGGCCCCGATACGTTATGCATCGGAAACGAACTGCATTTAAGCACAACGGTTACCAATGCATCCACGTATTATTGGGGATTCTGTTCAGCTTATCTCAAAACACTGCCTGCCGGTAGTAGTATTGCAGCAGGAACTGGACTTGCAGGCCCATCCTCTATTGCGATGGCTAAAGACGGCAACAAGTATTATGTGTATGTTGTCAATTCTACTGCACCACGCAACGTAATCCGATATGAATTCGGCACTAGTTTATCGAACGTACCTTTGGCGACTGATATGGGTAATTTTGCTGGCGCCATTCCGGCAAATCCTAAAGGATTTGAATTAATGAACACCGGTGGCAAGTGGTTTGGTTTTATAACCGGTGGTACCACAGCCGGCAATTCAGATATCATACGTTTGGATTTCGGTAATAGCCTTTCAAATACGCCTACTGTTGCTGATTTGGGTGGATTAGTATTGAACCCTCAGGATTTGTATGTGTTTCAGGTAAGCAATAACTGGTATGCCTTCACCAACAATGGGTTCACTGGGAATCTGATGCGTCTTGAATTCGGAAATTCACTTACGAATGTGCCAACTGTAGTCGATTTAGGCAACCCTGGCAGCCTTTCTTTGCCAACGGGCATGTGGCCAGTGTTTGACGGTACCGATTGGCATCTGTTTCTTGTGAATCGCACAACACAACGTTTAACCCGACTTGACTTTGGCAACTCACTTTTGAATGCTCCTGTAGACAATGACTTAGGTAACCCGGGAGGATTCATGGATCAACCACGTGATATTTCCATTATCAGAGATTGCGGTAGCTATTACGGTTACATCACCAACGAAAACGGGAATACAATGACATTGCTAACCTTCAATGGATCAGTAACAGCCTTACCGGTCGGAAGCGACTTAGGGAACTTTGCAGGATTCAACGGACCTCGCTATCTGACCAGATTCCTGAGGGATAAAGACAATGTGTTTGCGTATACTACAAACAATGCCGACAATTCAATTTCACGATTAGAATACAACAGTTGCTCTAATGCGGTGCCACCATCCTCAACCTTGAAAACGCCGCCAGCATTGACTTATACCACACCTGGCCTTTACAATGTATATTTTGTAGCCGATGAGGGACTTCCTACCATGCAGGTCGATTGCAAACTGATACAGGTCTTGCCTCATCCTATTATTGAAATCAATAACGACACTTTGATTTGCCAAGGAGATACGATTCTACTTGTAGCAAACGGCCCTGGCTTGTATAGCAATCTTTGGGCCCCTGTTTATAACGCAACAGCACCATTTGACACGACATCTGTTTTTATTTATCCAAGAGAAGACTATCGCTATCATGTACATCTTGAATTTACGAAGGGTGGCGGATGCGCGTATGACACCTCCGTATTGGTGAGAGTAAGCCGAATCACGGCCGATGCAGGTGAAGACCGTTTTGTGGCCGATGGCGCCTATACTACGTTGGGCGGACCTCACTTATCGATGGGACAGGAATATTCATATGTATGGTCCCCTGCAACGTATCTTGATGGTGTAACCATACCTAATCCAAAATCTACTCCATTGGATATCCAATTTTACGTATTGCAGGTGACCAATGATTCATCAGGTTGCGTACGAACTGATACAGTCATTGTAAAAACTGAATGTACCGATATCCATATGCCGAATGCATTCAACCCGACCAGCGATATTGCAGCCAACAGAAATTTCGGTTTATTGAATAATAATATCGTCAAATTGGAATATTTCAAAATCTTTAATCGTTGGGGACAATTGGTTTTTGAAACAAATGATCCTGGTAAAAAATGGGATGGTACCTACAAGAATATTGAATTGCAACCCGACAATTATGTTTGGATTGTGGACGGTTATTGTAACAATGGTAAACGAATCAAAAAACAAGGAACGGTGTTGTTGGCAAAATAAAGACATCGATTCGTAGCCTGACACAAGTTCTGATTATATATGAACACTCAATTTTACAAATGGCGCCCGTTGAGGCGCCATTTGTAATTTTATGCTCATCTAAGTTTTCGATCTGTTGTACTATGAGAATGCCTTATCTGTTCGATGCATTTATTCCACGTCCTCCCATTGCAGAAGACATCCGTCTCCGTAGCTTAAAAATCGAAAGCCGTTAGACAATGCATAGTCGTAGATAGACTTCCAATTGCCTTTCGTGAAGGCATTTACCAACATGAGCAAGGTACTTTTTGGTTGATGAAAATTCGTGACCAGAAATCCGGCAACTTTCATTTGATAACCTGGCAATATCATCAATTCGGTCTTAAAAACTATCCTGCTTACATTTTTTTGCCGTAACAGTTCTAACAGATAAGTGAAGGCTTCTTCCTTTGACACGTTGATATCCTGTTCATATGGAAAAAATTGTGGCAGCACAAAATCACCTTCATACAAGGTGCTATTTTGCATACAACTCACCGCAAACCAGTACAAACTTTCGATAGTTCGCAAACTGGTTGTCCCTACAGCAATAATCTTTTTTGAAGTAGCAAGTTGTTCGATAAGAACCCTATCTGCTTCGACCCATTCGGCATGCATTGTGTGTTCATGCGCATAGGTGGCATTCACTGGCTTGAATGTGCCTGCGCCGACATGCAAGGTGGTGAAGGCTTGTGTAATATTCTTTCCGGCGAGATCAGCCATAATTTGCTCCGTAAAATGCAGTCCTGCTGTTGGTGCGGCCACACTACCTTCAACGGTTGCGTAGACTGTCTGATATCGTGCCTTATCATCCTGTTCGGCTTTACGAAGCAAGTAAGGAGGAATTGGCATTTGACCTAAAGACTCCAATACATCAGCGAATGTAAGCTCCGTATCCGTCCATGAAAAATCTATTTCGAAACCATTATCATCAGCCTGAACAAAACTTGCTTGCACAACACATTCTTTTTCAGTAAGCAGCTTCCATTCCAACGGAATTTCTTTCCTCCATTTCTTTAAGCCCCCTATCATGCAGATCCAGGACGTATGTCCTCGATGCTGCAAGGCTTCATAGGGTGTTCCTTCCTTGGGTTCAAGACAAAAAAGTTCGATGACACCCGATGTTTCTTTCACATACAAAAGCCTGGCTGGAATTACTTTACTATTATTAAAAATCATAAGTGAATCTGACGGCAGATAGTCAACAATATTTCTATAATGATAAGTTAGACATCCCCCGTTTCTATACACAAGCAATTTACTGGCATCACGTTGCTCCAATGGCCGCTGCGCTATCCTTTCCTGCGGCAGGTCATAGTTATAATCTTCAGTAATAACAACCGGAATGGGCATTAATAATATTGCAAGTTAAAAAGCCAACAAGTCATGGCAGAAAAAGCGTTACTTGACTGTTTTCATGAATTCGGTGACGCTATCCAACATGTGATTGATTTGAATTTCATTCAACCCATGATGACAAGCCATCAACATACCACCACGCATTACCTTATCTGATTCAGCATATCCTGAGGCACTTGCCTTATGAACACAATTTTTAAATCCTGGCTGACGCATGATGTTTCCGGTGAAGACAGTGCGTGTCTGGATATTTCGTTTCTCAAGAAAAATCTGCAGATCACGACGTATGAACGGAGCCGTTTCACGGATGGTTACAGCAAAGGCCAACCATGCAGTTCGTGAATTCGGTAATTGATTCGGCAAAATGAAATACTCTTCATATTGTTCAAAGAATTTACGGATACGTGTATAATGTTCTGTTCGTAAATCAATGTTACTTGCCAATTTACTTAATTGTACCAGACCAAACGCGGCACCCATTTCAGATGGCTCGATATTATAACCAGGTTCTTCAAAAACGAATTTGGCATCATAAGGGATACCGTCGACTTCAACATTGAACCGGTTTTCTATCTTTTCACTTTCAACAAACAGAGACGAAGAGCGTCCCCAGCTTCGAAGCAATTTACCCCTGTTTAAATGATCTTCACGATTCACGCATAACATACCGCCATTACCACCACAATTGATGATATGGGAACCATAGAAACTTGTCGTGCTCATATCGGTATAACGTCCGCTGCTAGCACCATCGATTTCAGCACCCAGTGTATCGGCGCTATCTTCTAATACAAAAAGATTATACTTATCGGCAATTTCGCGAAGGCGTTTCCAGTCTGGCAGGTTCCCGATCAGGTTAGGAATCACCATCGCCTTGGTTTTGGATGTGATCATTTCCTCTACCTTATTCACATCCGTATTATAAGTACCTTCTTCCACATCGACAAAGGCAGGCACCCATCCTTTTTTTACCAAAGGAGCCACTGTCGTGGAGAATGTCAACGCTGGTGTGATGATCTCAGCACCGGCTTGATAATTCAAGAGATCAGCTGCGAGATACAAGGCACTCGAACCCGAATTGACCCCGATACCATATTTCTTATTATAGAGAGCCGAAACCTTTTCTTCAAGTTCGCGGACATGTTTACTCATTTGTGTGGTGGTCTTCAGTACATTAACCACAGCATCTATTTCTTCCTGACCATGAACGGTTGTACCATAGGGCACATAAGGATATTGACTCATTGAATTTATTATTAGAGCGCAAATTTATTGTTTGAACCTGAAAGTATGGCACTTTATTTCCTAAGAAATATACAATGCACTATAAAGGGCGGGACAGTCTCATTGCTAGTGTGCAACAATCGTCTTCTCTAGTTCTGTATATGGGATCACTGATAAAATATTCCCGCTATTGGCCGGGGATGATTGTATGATGGTTTTGACATCCAGATTTAATTCCTTGATCGAAGAATACAAAGCCGATTGTCGCACGCTGGCTTTGACCTGATAACCGTCCTTACGTATCCAGGTCAGATCATCTTCGAACAACATTTTTTCAGCTGGAAAATAATACATCATAAAATCGCTGGTATGTTGTGATTTTGCCCCTATCCAAAAAATCTTCATGTCGAATTTACCATCAGATATCACCTTTGAATTTCCGGCCATCGTGTCCAATTCAAGTGCTTTAGGATGACGTTGCAACTCATCAGGATTCAACGTATGCTTCGCGTTCGCCACATATTTCACATACTCCTTATTTGAATTGTTGCAGATGATTTTTGCCCCTTCAGAAACAAA
This sequence comes from uncultured Bacteroidota bacterium, assembly GCA_903875055.1. Taxonomy (GTDB): domain Bacteria; phylum Bacteroidota; class Bacteroidia; order Chitinophagales; family Chitinophagaceae; genus OLB11. The sequence goes on along the minus strand of CAIQUX010000180.1, from coordinate 831 downwards.
AGCACGCAAACCACCCATATATTCAGCATGATGATGACCGAACACAAAATAACGGACCGATTTGGATGGCGAAATCTTTTTTGCCTCACTCAAGATCAATTCTCCGTTTTCTGTACTAACGGGCGCTTCTGCCACCAATAGAAAATCTTTGAATTCAACCACCATCACCTTATCATCCGTATGCTTGAGCGTAATAAAATGTATATTGCTTGAATAATTTTCTACACTCACGGAAGCCTGCGCCGTTATGTCATCGCCATATGAATAGGCGGCAGGTTTTACCAGCAAAGGTGAAACACTTGGTGTAAAACTGGCATTCGAAACCGCTACTTCATCAATTACTTTACCATTGAATTTATGGATACCGATTTTAGACGGGTAGGCCAAATCGCCGATAGCTTTAAACTCATCATACGCTATATTGGTCATTAGGTCACCTAACATGGCATCATCTTCAAGAATGGTCACCTGATAAAGCAGGCTATCTGATTTACGTATATAAAGAGAAACGATTTTCTTATCGATGGTGGCTTTGTATAAGGCATAATAATTGGTGCTTTCCTTTTCAGGCTGGCTGTTTTTTTCCTTGAACAGATCGAGAAGTATAACAGGCGAGAACCTTGCTGTCTGAAGCACATAAGAAGCTAACTTGCTTTTTGAAACCGGCGACAACATTCTGGCGTCATAGTTCTGGGTCAGTAATGAAGTCTTGGTGTATTGAATTTTTGAAACATGACTTCGTTTGCCTGTTATCACTGAATCAAGTTTCTGAAAATTATCCGCATTGCACCATACCATGCCGTTTCCTTTGAAACTGGTGGCATGCCAGGG
>CAIQUX010000179.1 GCA_903875055.1 uncultured Bacteroidota bacterium | reverse complement strand
TATTGTTATAGATACAGTTAGTCCCTCCTAGTGAGGCCTTCGAAGCGGTTACATAGATGCCATAATGAAGATTGTTTCCACCGTACGATAAAAGAATATAGTTGTTCTGAATGCTAAAGTATTGAGAGGCGGATGACCATCCTATAGCGGCACTGTTTGATCCTGTATATAAATTGATCTTATTTCCGATAATCATGACAGTATCTGTTGGATTATTGACAGATGCATCCGTAACAACATTAATTTGCCCATATACGTAGTTCCCAAGCAGCTTGCCAAAACGCATGTTGATGCCACCTCCGATATAACTGCTTGCCGAGGTTACATTATAATTATCATTGTTAATGGATAAGGCACCCGAGGCGAGAGTGTCATTTAGGATATTAATGATGCTGCGTGCTCCCACCGGAGAAGTGATTGTCGATGAAATGCCGCCGGTGATTAATTTCATGCCTATAATTGTGACAGAGATACCTGCACTTGATGGTGTGATATTGATACCGCCATCTACAGTATAAAAGGCGCCCTCATTCGCACTCAGAATCTGAATGCTTTTTGTGATTGTCAGTGTGTTCTCGGTATAGGATGCCCCGTTTGCCTGCGGATACACTATAATACGGTCATTTGGGCTCGCAGCGGTTAAGGCGGCTCCGATGGAAGAATAAGCTCCGCCGGCACCACCGGCAGCAACCACAAGGTCTGTGGCCATAACATGGCTGACGATACATAACGAAGTGAGTAGACAAGTTAGTCCTTTTGTAAATGTTTTTTTCATAAGAATCTTTTTTTGTTTGTAAATGAAGACAGCAAATGTAATATAATTAATTGGGTGGAGCAAAGCACTCTAATGCTTATTGTTCGGAGAAATTAGGTAATTCAGATTCTCTCTGTTAGTATCACCGACCTCAATATTTTGGCTGAGTTTGAGATGCTAATGATTAATGAAACAATATCCGTTCTAGAAATCGTTTATCCAAATTGGAAAGGATATCTTGGATATTATTTTTATAGATGGATTTCTTAGCAAGTCCTAAGATACAATATCAGACGATAGTTTGGTGCCAGATTATAGATGAAAAGACATCCAATTGGGATAGACAAAATATGTAGTGGTAAGTAACCAATTTTCTTTATTTGGGCCTAACGAAATTATTGATGGTCATGTCTAGCTGAAATGCAAAGGGTTTGAGGCTATTATTCAGTTTGCCTTGTACCTTAGAATTTAACTATGGTGCCGAGCATATTGAATAAATTTTAATTGAGTGTTTTTCAGCAGGCCTAGCTTGAGTTATACATGGGGTTGGTGGGATGGATTCGTTCTAGAATGGATTTTAACTGTAGATCAGGCATGAACTGATATCAGTCAGTGCCACACTGACAGGAACATAAGGTACACAAGGTGGTTTCGATCACTAAAATTTTATTATTAATGAGGACGACAAGAATCAGGTGATGGCATGACGACGGTCATAAGTTATTTTCAGATTTAATATTTCCTTTACAGGCAAGAAAGAAAGAAATTGAATGGTGGCGGTGAATGTATAGAAACCCCATTGCCCTAAAAAGAGATTTAAGTTTGTTTTAGTTAAGAAGAGGCTGTCCCGGCAAGCAATTGTCGGGGCGGTTTTTTTTAGGCATACCTGCATTGCTTTGTATTGCCTTAGAATTAGGGTTGTTTGCTTAGTGTCTCTGAAATGAAATGACAGCATGCATACTTACGTTCCACATACTTGGTTTCCGCTTTCTGCATATCATTTCGCATCTCTATCTGTTAGTGTCCCTTTTCCTTATCTAGTAATGAATCATCCATGTATACTTTATCCTTGATCAGCGAGGATTCCTGAAGTTGTATTCTAGCCTGAAGCCGACAGTATTTTTCAGAAATTTGGTTCAGTTTCTCCTGATGAATGTCTTCTTTTTCAACAATGTGTGGTATGCTGTTGCAATGGATGATCTCTTCAAGTTTATTTTCAAATTCATCCAGTTCCTGATTGTAGAATGTAATCGTCCGGTTTTATTCGATGAGATCATCTACAGAAAAATCAGAAATGACAGTTGCCAAAATGGTATTAACTTACGTGAGTTCGAAATTTAAGGTCAATTGACCAGATTAATCAATCTATGTTCATTCAACAGAGTTATGCTCCCATTGTTCAAGTCAATGATTTTTTCATTCGAGAACTCTGTCAGAGTTCTTATCAATGATTCTGTTGCGGTGCCAGCAAGGGTTGCCAGATTTTCTCTGCTGATATTGATGGTGAAAACTTGCTGATCCGGTTGAGGGTATTTGTTTTTCAACATGATAAGCGCATCCGCCACTTTCTTTCGTAACGAATGATACGCCACACTCATAAGTTGTTCTTCCCGTTGGCTGATATTTCGGGCCAGGATCTGAACGAATCGTTTAGTGGCCATGGCATCATGTGTGATCAATTCATCAAAATCTTCTTTAGGGATCACAGCAAGTTCGGTTTCTTCAAGGGTTTCAGCTGTGTTATGATGTAAATCGCCTTCCAACATGGCCACATAACCAAAAAAATCGCCTGGGCTAAGCATGTCAGTAATCAGCACCTTCCCTTCTTCGTTTTTCTTGGCTATTTTCACTTTCCCTTTGATAATAAAATACATATTATACGGATGATTTCCTTCCGAATAGATGATCTGTTTTTTCTTATAACTGTTGATGTCGCAGATGCCTTCGAATGAAGTTGATTCGATTTCATGAGGGGGGATTTTAATCAGAAAGCGGAGCGTATCAAGTCCGGATGTTTTCAAGGCCGAAGAAACTGTCGTTTTTCTTAACCTGATATCTACAGCATTCAGTAATTCAGTACCTGTAAAGGGTTTGGTGATATAATCATCAGCCCCAAGTTCCATTCCTTTTCGAAAATCAGTCCTCTCTGTTTTGGCCGTCAGGAAAATGAATGGTGTTTCATTCAGTGATTTGTTTTTTTGAACGGCATGAAGTACTCCATATCCGTCAAGCACTGGCATCATGATATCACAGAGGATAAGGTCGGGTATATGAAGCAGTGCCTGTTCCAATCCGGCTTTTCCATCCTTGGCAGTAATTACCTGATAGTTTGACAGTTCAAGAATTTCTGCCGTGTTATCACGAATATCGTTGTTATCTTCAATAATCAGAATCTTCTTCATGTGAAATTATATTAGGTTAAATGTTATAATAAATTCTGCCCCCTTATTGGGTTCACTATGGCAAGTGATCTTGCCATTCATCAATTCAGCATATTTTGAAATAATATGGAGCCCAAGTCCCGTACCCTGTATGTTACCTGCATTCCCCGCCCTGAAAAACCTTTCCATCAGATGCTTCTGATCCTGAACTGATATGCCTATGCCTTCATCTTTCACGGTGAGCTGCAGCTTATTTTTATCACAACTGGTCTTGATATCAATCAGGCTGTTCTCAGGTGAAAATTTACTGGCATTGGAAACCAAATTCATGAGGATATGTCTTAACAGGTTTGAATCCAGTTTTACCTCTGTTGCGCCTTCATGCAGGCACCTTATTTCCTGTCCGGGTTTAAGCAGGCTGCTGAATTCGTTTGTGGTCAGTATGATCAATTCGCTGATATTGAATTGAGAAAGCCTCAACTGTATTCTTCCTTCTTCTATCTGTCCAAGGCTCAGGAAGTCGTTAAGGATGTCGTTCAGTATATTCACTGAGGATATGATCCTGTCGATATGTTTGTCAAGTTTTTCCTGGTCATGAAGGATTGTATATCGTTTCAACAGATAGGTCGATGATAGTACGGCGCTGAGTGGCGTGCGGAATTCGTGAGAAGCCATCGACGCAAACCTTGTCTTCATATCACTTGATTCTTTTTCTTTTTCAAGTGCTTGCTGGAGATCTTGCTCCATTTTTTTTGTTTTTGAAATATTGATGGCTACACCCACATACCCGATCACAGCATGTTCATCATTTAATAATTTGGTAATACTGAGTTGAACAGGAAACTTGGTTCCGTCTTTTCTGGTATAAATCCATTCATCCGCATTCTTGAAATTAGATTGGATATGCAAATGCATGAGAGAGATGCCTTTCTTTCTTGTATTCAGTGGCTGAAGTGTTATTTCGTAAAGTTGCTGAGATTTATTAAGCGGGTGATGAAGAATAAAAGGCTTATAATATCCAATAAGTTCAGATGACTTATAACCTAATTCTCTTTCTGCTTCAGGATTAAAAGCCTGTATAACGCCTTTTGTATCAATTCCTATTATCATCACGGCAGCATTATTTAACAAAGCTGTCTGGAAAGATAAAGTGTGTTGCAGGTTTTCTTTAGAAGCTTCAAGTAGATGAAGGGTTTCAGTGAGTATCCGGGTCCGTTCAATCACCTTGTTTTCAAGTTCGTTTGATAGCTTTTTCAGATCTTCCAAAGCCTTTTTCCTAATACTGATATCGACTACAAAGGCAATGATTTTGATTTTCCCCTCATCCTGATAATCAGCAAGACTGATTTCAACAGGAAACTCTGTCCCGTTTTTTCTGACGGCCAAAAGGTCCATACCCAAACCCATAGGTCTGTTTTTGGGTTGATGCAGGTATTGCCTTTGATGATTGGTATGCGCTTCTCGAAATTGAAAGGGTATCAGAATGTCAATAGCCTGGTTCAGGATTTCTTCTTTGGAATATCCAAACAATTCTAAACCATACGGATTGATGGTTTGAATGACACCATGTGAATTTAGCACAACGATGCCCAACGATGAACGATTGAACAGGGCTTCTATAAATCGGGAGTCATTCATGTTTTTTTGATTGGCTATCGGGAAAACTGAAGTCAACTCGAATGTTTCTAAGACGGATAAAGATAAGGATTTAAACGCTTATTTTTAAATGATGTGTTGCTTATCATAAATTATTTATGAATACATATTACATGTTGTAACTGTTAGTTTTTGAATCAGGGACGCAAAGAAGCTGTGCTCATATGTTGGCAAATTTTAAAGCAGCTTAGCATGTCCTTTCTTAGTGAAAATGTTTATCAGTTTTTAATTGAGTGTCTTTCAGCAGGCTAATGGTATGAATGACAAGTTGATAAAGATGCTCTTTTTTAGCATAATAACTGATTGTGCAATTACTTTGCTTCTTGTTAAAGCTGCAACTGTTTTGAAATAAAATATACTTTGTGCTTAAGAAATCGTATCGGTATTTCTTCAGTCTAATGATGCAATGAGAATATCGCTACATGGCCATGTAAAACGATTTGCTTGGTATGACTCTTATGCATCATGGCATCCACTAGATTATAACGTTTAGGCACGACAATGAGGAGATCAATTTTATTTTTTTCAGCGAAATCTAATATGCTGTTGTCTGTATTGTCGGCATTGATGATATGATATATCGGTTTAAGTTCATAAAATAATTCCTGTAGTATGCCTGATTCAAATATGGTGTCTGGGTCGTAAGAGCTTTTATTGCCAATATTAAGAATGTGAAGTTCTGCTTTGAATTCATTCACCAGGATCTTTATTTCGTTCACAGGTGTGGTGTCAAGTATTTTCCTGAAATCACTAGCCAGGCCAATTTTTTTAACAGAGGAAAATGATACATCGGCTGGTACTGAAATGACAGGCCATACCAGCGTTTTTATAGCCTGTATTGTATGACTTCCGAAAAGTGCTCGCTCAGCAGCTGTGCGTCCCTGATTGCCTACTACCACGAAGTGAGGTTGTATGTCCTCACAAACGGTTTTCAGTTCATGAATAAATATTCCAACATTTATTTGGGTATTTATATGGAGAGCCTGTTTTGCCGTCATAAGCAGTCTTTCCTTAAACTCCTTGATTTTCTGGACGGCTGTTTTGTTAATATCCTCAATGCTAAAAGTGACAGGGACTTCCCCATACATCATAGGAATCTGAATGATGTGGAGCAGCATTATTTTAGAATCGATGATGAGTGCCATATTGACCGCATAGGCAGCAGCATTGAACGACGCTTCTGAGAAATCTGTAGCGACCAGAATTGTTTTCATATTCGATGGATAACGGTTAAAAATATTGTATCAATGCAATACGATCATAGCGCTTTAACAGGTCATCGTCTACGAATTCTATATCGCCACCGAATTCAAGCACCTTCTCAATTACATCATCCACGGTGTCACGAATATAGGAAGTGAAACCTGATGTTTCGGATACCTTATGAATCACATTCTCTTTATCGCCATGTTCTGCAGTATACTTGAAATTCTTTTCAACTACCAAGACCCTGCCTTTTTGATTGCTTGCTTCTTTCCATACTTCTTTCATGCCAACGGCTAACTTATTACGATTGGCGGCTTCTTCCAATTGATCAAGTATAGCATTTTGTTTGCGCTGTGGAAGAATATCGATATGTGCTGCCAAAATGCCTTTGAGTTCGTTCATGCTGGCTTCTTCATAATTACCATGAATATAACTTACTATAGCGGCTTCATATTTTGTTAACTTCCTGAAATGACCGAGTATCCTGTCAGTCCCTACAAGAAAGACAGGAAGATTATAAGTCTTTAAAATGTTCCCTAATTCATGATCGAGATGATGCAAGAATTTATCCATCATGATTTCCTTACGTTCAGAAATGTCTGAAAAATTCAAAACCCTTTCCGCAATATCATTAACAAAACCATCCACTGATTCCGCCTTATTAGCTAAAATCCTGACAAAAAAAGTATCTGAATTGCAAAGGAAGATATGGCTCTCCTTGCTGCTTGCCATCACAACCAGATATTTGAGCAGTTGCTTTTTGCTATAGAGAAGATCTCGAATTCCAAACGATTCATCAATGACGATTTTCTCTTCAACATCAATATCCAGAAAGAATACATTCGAATACACAGGCGACACAAAGATGGCAATACTCTTTTTTGTCGTATCAATTTTAAGATTTTCAATGACTTCATTCAGCTTTTGAATAACGAGCTTGCCATTGTCCTCAGGAAAATTTTTCTTCAGCTCAAGCTTCACTTTATCAACACTAAGATGGAGTGTTCTAGTCAATTCGGTCGTCAGGTTCACATGTGCTATCATCGGCATGATAATCGAAACAGCAGGCCTGTAGTGCACAGCATCTATTACTTCTCTTATTTCGGACGTTACAATCTGGTTCATAAAAATTGGTTTAGATACCAAAGTTAGGACATGCCTTGTGGTTATTCGATGACACGAATCACAATGATTATTGATAATTCTCATGTAAATAAAGGTTGTAAATTCAGATAGGATATAGCAAATTTTATCATTCAGGAGGCGCATTATTAAGACAGTTGATAATTGACATCATACTCTACATTTTCCCGAATGCTGAATGATGCAATTGAACGTGCCGATGTAGTCCTGAATACAGGGATAATCTAAACTGAAAAATTTCAGGCGTCTCAATTCTTATAATTGAACTTTACCTTCTAACCAATATAAGATATTCTTCAATTGGTTGATAGGGTAGAGCGCGAATTGAAATCTTTTGATACTCATTATCTGTGTGCTACAAAAACTGGCAAATGATGTTCGCTCAACAGGTCATTGATGAGGATCTTATGGAATTTATCAAATAAGCCGGCTTGACTATAAGTACCCGTTACGATGATAATAGCTTTTTGTGCTGCAATCCAATCCTCAATCTGATCTTTATCAGGACCCGCACCTTCGTGATCATCAGACGCGTACACAAGCAAAGACTCATTGTTATCTAATTCGGGAAACAGGTATGAAAACTGCCTGATGGCATAAAGGGAATCCTCACTGCCGTCATAGGTAAGGATTGTACTCTCAGGATATTCAAAGTGTTCGGGCACCAATAAAACGGGACAGGCAATATCATTTAATAAGGTTTTGAGGTATTCATAAGGTACACCCGTGCCTTTTTTCTGATGAAAGAGATCCGTGCCGAGGATTAGAAGATCGGCAAACTGACTCTCTTTCTTAATTTCGAATAATGCAGCGTTGTCACTGCCATTGTAAATTTCGTATTGAATATTGTTCTTATTACACCATGCTTCGAATAAGGCCGGATTCCATGAAACAAGCGAAGGACGATCAACTATGTCAATATTGGTTACGTTGCTTTGCGAAGAAAAAGAATGTTTACTTGTGTAATTGTATTCGATTTCAGAAAAGAAAACCGCTAAAAGGGAAATCGTATTAATTTCATTGAGAGTTTTAGTCAACCTGATAGCACTTTCAGAAAAGTGATTTCTGTCAAAAGCAAGAATCAGCCTTCTCATATCATGTTATGTTTCATGACGCAAAGTTAGTTGCGGACTACACAAGCGTATATGATGGCTATTTGTCAGTAAGGTGACAAATATCAGTTATGTCGTGACGGAATTCTTGTTTTTGACTTCACTCTTTTTTTACCTTTGTCACAATATGAAACATTTATTTAAGCAGGGTGACGAGAAGAAATATTCCAAAGTGGTTGCACCCGATGAAATCGCGTCCTTCGAAAGCGGCATGGTACACAAGGTGTATTCAACCTTTGCTTTAGCCAGAGATGCCGAATGGAGCGGTCGACTCTTCGTGCTGGAGATGAAAGAAGAAGGTGAAGAGGGAATCGGTACCCGTATTACGGTGGAGCATAAAAGTCCGGCGTTTGTGGGGCAAGAACTTAGGTTCGTAGCCACCTTTGAAGAGATAACAGCCCGTAATGAAATCATTACCTCCTATCAGGCTTATTGTGGCGAGCGCCTGATTGCAGAAGGTATTCAGGGCCAAAAAATTTTAAGGAAAGAAAAGATAGATGCATTGTTTGCTTCGCTTCAACCCTGAAGTCTTATCGAATCAGACTATTTATTTTCTCCGCCCATAGTCGGTATTCCTTGCCCGAATAATGCAAGCGGTCTTCGGCCAAAAAGCTCAGGTCTTCAGCATGAATCCTTGTCGAACGTGTGATATCGATATAGCGACAACCTAATTCGAGCGTTGTTTTCTTATTGATGGCATTGAAGGCATCAATTTCTTTCGATGTCAAATCCTTATCACGTTCGGTATTGAAAGGCGTTAATCCCCAATCAGGTATGGATAATACAATGACATTTTGCGGTTCAGCGTTGACAAATAAAATGGACTGGCATAATAACGAATAAAATTGCCATGCATATTCATCCATACTTCTTCCGCGATATTGATTGTTGACACCGATCAACAAAGTCACCAAATCATAATCAAACGAGGGCCTTTCTTTTTCAATCGCGATGGCGAGTTCATCAGTCGTCCACCCGGTTACAGCAATCAGTTTGTCGAGTACGACAGGATTTGGATTTGACGTTGATAGTTTCACCAATTGATTAGGAAAATTCAGCGCAGCATCCACTTGCTCACCGATAGTATAACTGTCGCCAAGGGCCAGGTACTTCATCATAAAGGTTTTACGGAACTTAAGATGGTTTCAAATAAGGAAGAGTGTACTTCAGCTTGCGAACTGGCAGAGGTGCAAGAAAAATTATATCCCCGTTTGTCCTTTACAAGTGTATAGCCTTTGATGAAAAAACGTGTGCTGTCAGCATTTGCAAAATTGAACTCAAACGGATAGAATGTATTCTCACCCAGTTTTTTAACAGGAAGAACATGTACATCAAGTCCCGGATTCTTGATTTTCAATTCTGTGACGGCTGCTTTTGAATAAAGTGAATCTGAAATTCCCAATGGCATGTCTTCAGTCCACATGACAATATTTTCTTCGAACTTATCAGTGCTGTCCTTGAGGGCTTCAAAAATTCCCAGATGGCTTCCATTGATACGAACGTCCCAATTTTCGGGATACGAGAAACTTACATGCAATGAATCTGAAACATATGTTTTCATAGAAAGAGGTTTTGATTCTTCCTTAACTGCTTTGTCGTTGCAGGATATCAGACTGATCAATAATAGACTTAGTAGGGCGGGATAATATTTCATGTCGCAAATGTAATACCTATACGATACACTTGATTCAATCATTGAAATCAGAATTATTCAGCACTGTTACTCATGTCACTCTCGTTATGCAAGCGATCCAGTGCGGTTACAACATATTTGTACCCCGATTTACCCATGGTGTTATCTGAATAGCTTGAACCATGTACGATATCGATCAGATTGGCTGAAGAACTGATTGATATTTTTTCATTGGCAGCAAATCGATAGACGGCAAACTGCAAATCTTCCTTGGAAGGATTCTTGACAGTCCATCTCAGAAGGTGCGTGCCATCTTTTGAATCTGTGACTTTCAGTTCAGGTGCATCCGGTGCTTCATGATCAATCCATGGCATCTGAGGCAATAAGGCAGGACGTGTATTGATATTGTCCTGCATCGTATAGTTCAAGCCGCAAAGATTTTTCTTGAATGCATTAGCACTGTAATAAGCGCTTCCTGATACGTTTTTAGTCTTACGGGCTGCTGCCACCTGCGATTCGATTTCATTCATACTTCGCCAGCAAGCTTTGGTTGAAACACCCACCTGATAAAGCCCATGACCGATATAGAAATTTCGCCCATAGGTATGCTCACTCCACCAACGAAGTAGTTCGGTATAATCAGCGGCCTTGTGACCGATTTCCCAATACAGTTGCGGCAATACATAATCTATCCAGCCTTTCTTCATCCATAAAACGATATCGGCGTACAAGTCGTCGTAGTTGGTTTGTCCGCCATTGGTATGACTGCCTTCCACATCCTTGCTGTAATTGCGCCACACCCCAAAAGGACTGATGCCGAATTTGACAGTGGGTTTTGTCTGCTTGATCTTCTTGCTCAGACCTTCAATCAGCACATCCACATTATGTCGTCGCCAATCGTCTTTGTTGGTAAAATCGCCTTTGTATTTCGCGTACGATTTGGCATCCGGAAACTCGATGTTGGCGATACGATAAGGATAAAAATAATCGTCGAAATGCACCGCATCGATATCATAACGTTTCACCACATCCAACACGATTTTGGTAAAATACTCTCTTACCTCTGGTAAGCCCGGATCGAAGTAACGCTTTCCGCCATAATTCAAAAACCATTCAGGATGCTGCCAGGTGACATGATCTTTGGTGTGGATATTCTTGTTCGCATCCACCAAGGCTCTATATGGATTGAACCAGGCATGAAATTCTATACATTGCTTATGAGCTTCCTCGATCATGAAGGTCAAGGGGTCATAATATGGTGAAGGTGCTTGTCCTTGTTTTCCACTCAGGTAATGACTCCAGTTTTCGTAGGGTGATTCATACAAGGCATCTGCCGAAGGACGTATCTGCACAATCACCGCATTCAAGCCGTTTTTCTTGCATTGGTTCAAGATGGCTTTGAATTCGCTTTTCTGAGTTTCAGCGTCCAGTCCTTGCTTGCTTGGCCAGTCGATATTGCCGACGGTGGCAATCCAGGCAGCTCTGAATTCACGTTTGGGAGGAATGTTTTGTGCATTCATGGACATAAAGGCGAGCGACATCAACAGACATAAAAGTTTTCTCATGGCCGTAAAGATATTGATGGAAATGAAAAAATCGGGAAAGGGACCTTATTTTTACCGCATGAGATGTTTATTCTTATTGCTGACTCTGCTTCCGGTTAAACTATTTTCACAGGCTTCCCTTTCGAATGGCGTGGCCTTAGGTGCTAATTATATGGGTGGAAAGATTTTTCTGCATACACCCAAGATTCATGTGACCGAACCCTCGTATTCATCCGGCCTTGAACTTTCTTACAGGAAACAAACCACAGGCACTAAGGACTGGCATCAGCGTTTCGGGTTTCCGGAAGTAGGTGTGAATGTTTTTCTTTCCAAATATGGTTCGGCCTTATTGGGTGATGCCATCGGTGTGTATCCGTCAATTCAATTTCGTATACTTTCTCTTCATAAAGCTTATTGGTATGGCAAATTCGGTGGTGGCATAGGTTATGTGTCAAAGCATTGGGAACGTACACCGGCTGCCGATTCAATGAATAATATCGTCGGAAGTGCTGTCAATAATTTCACCATGTTCCAAACCGGTATCCGATTTCTGATCAGCAATTACTGGACAGGGCAGGTGGGCTTACATTTTTATCACCTATCAAATGCAGCGGCACGTTCGCCGAATTATGGTATCAATACATACGGTCTTCATGTGGGTCTCAATTTTCATCCTCAACAGGTGGTTAGACAGTTCGAAAGCAGAAGTCTGACTCCTTTCAAAAACCCTTTGAATCTTTGTCTCTCATCTACTATCGCCTTTGCCGAAGATAAAACGCCTGATGGACCTTTGTATCCCGTGTTTACAGGAACCGTTTCGGCTTATAAGATGTATCGCAATAAAAGCCGTATCCTATTAGGTGCTGATGCCATCTATAGCTACCATACCCGTGCTCTCATCCATGATGGATATCAAATGAAAGGGAGTAAGTATCTGAGTCCATGGCAGTACACCGCATTTTTGGGGCATGAGTTTCTCTTCGGAAAAATCGGTTTTCCTCTCATTGCAGGTGCTTATCTCAATCGTCCGGTTGGTGGTAAGAAGATTTATCAGAAGCTTGGAATGAACTATCATTTTTACAGCAATAAGGAAATGATCGTCAAGGATGCTTTTCTGTCCCTGATATTGAAAACACATCTTGTGCAAGCACAGTATGCCGAGCTTGGATTCGGCTTCTTCCTGTAGGGATTTTTAAATTTTCAATGATTTGTACTCTGAAAACTATCATCTGATTTTCTGCATTACCTTTGCGCTCTAAAATTCAATACCATGAGTAACGGACATTTTAATTTTCCTCAGCCAGTGAACGAACCTGTGCTGCAGTTCGCGCCTAAATCGGCCGAAAAAACAGCCCTCAAAGCCGCTCTCGCAGCCGCTAAAAAAACAAAATCAGATATCCCTATGTATATCGGTGGACAAGAAGTCCGCACCGGAAAGAAAGTCGACATACGTCCGCCACATGAAACCAAGCACTTGCTCGGACAGTTTCATCAGGGCGATGCATCTCATGTAAAAATGGCCATCGATTCGGCCTTGAAAGCGCACGAACAATGGGCACATACACCATGGATACAACGAGCTTCTATCTTTTTAAAAGCTGCTGACTTGCTGGCTACGAAATATCGATATCAGATGCTGGCAGCGACCATGCTGGGACAAAGCAAGAACGCATTTCAGGCGGAGATCGACAGTACTTGTGAATTGATAGACTTCTTACGTTTCAATGTCCATTTTTTGAATGAAATCTATAAACAACAACCGATCTCAGGACCAGGCATGTATAACCGAGTGGAATATCGCTCCTTGGAAGGGTTCGTGTTGGCTGTGACTCCTTTTAACTTCACAGCTATCGGTGGTAATCTTCCAACCTCAGCGGCCATGTGTGGGAATGTGGTAGTTTGGAAAGCGGCGAATACACAAGTTTATTCAGCAAATCTCTTTATGAAGATATTGAGAGAAGCAGGCTTGCCTGACGGTGTCATCAATCTGGTGTTTGTAAGCGGACCTGTCGTTGGTGAAGTCTGCTTCAGTCACCGCGATTTTGCCGGTGTTCACTTCACAGGAAGCACAGGCGTGTTTCAAGGTATGTGGAAGAGTATCGGAGAAAATATCGCGAAGTATAAGACCTATCCTCGTATCGTAGGTGAAACCGGTGGAAAGGATTTTATCCTTGTTCATCCTTCGGCTGATGTCGACGCTGTGGTGACTGGTATGGCCCGTGGTGCTTTCGAATATCAGGGACAAAAATGCAGTGCGGCTTCAAGAGCCTATATCCCTGATAATCTGGCGGCAGAAATCAGAAAGAAACTAGTAGCGGCTGTGAAGACCATGAAGATGGGAACCACAGAAGACTTCACGAATTTCATCAATGCAGTGATCGACGAAAAATCATTCAGCAGTATCAAGAAGTATATTGACGGAGCCAAGAAGGATAAGACCTGTAAGATATTGGTCGGGGGTAAATGCGACAGCACTAAAGGCTGGTATGTAGAACCGACGGTGATAGAAACGACCAACGCGAATTATACCACCATGTGTGAAGAAATCTTCGGACCGGTATTGACAATCTATACTTATAAGGCAGATGAATTCGATCATGCCTGTGCCTTAGTTGATTCAACCTCAGATTATGCACTGACAGGTGCCGTATTCAGTCAGGACCGCTATGCCTTGGAAAAAGCCATGAAAGCCTTGACACATAGCGCCGGTAATTTCTATATCAATGATAAGCCAACCGGTGCCGTCGTAGGCCAGCAACCTTTCGGTGGTGCGCGTGCCAGCGGAACCAATGATAAAGCAGGTTCTATGCTGAATCTGTATCGTTGGTTGAGTGCCCGTACGATCAAGGAAACCTTCAATCCGCCTACGGATTATCGTTATGCATTCTTAGGAGAGAAATAAGAATTAGTAGCTATCTATTCATAGATGGTTGGTTTGATGATATTATCGGACCAACCATTTTTTTATGTCATGATATTGTCCATGACTGACTTCAACGAAATAGAAACCGTCATGTAAAGAAGGCAGACTGATAGCTGTCTTTTTTTCGCGCTTACTTACCTTGCCAGCATATAACTTGTTGCCTGTGATGTCGTAAACCGATACGTTGATGGTTTCATCTGCTGACTCATTCCATGAAAGTTGTAAGGTGTTAGATGAAGGGTTGATGATCGTGAAAATAGAATTCGTTTTGCTGATATCTTTCACGGCTACGTCGATAGGAAAATTAAACCTGAAGTAACTCATCACCGGCAAATGATCGCTGGTGGTATTGCTATAATCAGGAATATATTTTTCAACCTCATCAAAAATAAAACAACTGCTGTCAGGATAAATGGCCATCAGATTCGGCGTACAAGCCACATTGTCGAAGATGGTATTCACACCGCCTACATAGGTCGTTTGATTGGGAAAATGCGATGGCAAGGTGATACCTGTAAATCCATGATCAAGCATGTATTGATAGGGCGACACACTCAGACTGCTGACATCGGTGCCTTCCAGAAAATCATTATAATCGCCGATGACCATCACTTTCTTACCAGGAAATAAAGCATTCAGACTATCCGTCATTTTTACAGCACCTCCCTGACGTCTGTTGTATGACGTGACATCGGAGAGGGCCTTTGCATGGATGTTGGAAAAGATGACCGTATCGGTCAAGGTATTGTCGAGTTTTATTTTGGCTTTCAAAACAAATGGAAATCGTCCTGATGCAAAACAATAATATGGGGAGCCGCTTCCTGCATCCGCCGGATAGGTCGATGCAAGCAATCCGAAGGTTCCAAGATTCTCTATCTTGTCGGTATTATAGATATAAGCCATTTTTTGGTCCGTGGCATAATCAGGATCAGAAGGGGTAGTGGCAAAGGACCCGAAAGGAGAAACCACATACTGATACTTAGGACCTAAGTCAGCAGCTATCAGTCCTATTTCATTGACATTGACAATTTCTTGCAGACAGTACACATCCGCATTGATATCCTTCATGATATGCGTCGCATTCATACGGGCTTCAACCGTATCACAACCGCAAAGTGACGGATCGCCAAACCAACGCATGTTCCAATTGAAGACACGCAGGGTCTTGTTGTCGGGTAATGAAGTTCCCAACAGCATGATATGTTGAGGCATGATATTCCCGTTCAATGAAAAGTTGATAGTATTCCGGTAAACCTTGTCGGCCACTGTCGGATTAATACGCACGTAGACTGTTTGTGCCATACCAGCAATCGATGTGGAATAACTCAATTGATTCGAGAAGAGCATATTGTCCTTCGATACTTCAAACGGTGGTGGTGCATCTACGGTAAAACTGCTGATACCTCCATTCGCCACAAAGCTGAATGATGTAGATGATGAAGGCAATCCAACAGCACTTTGTCCGACATTGATAAACTGATCCGACAATACCAGC
>CAIQUX010000178.1 GCA_903875055.1 uncultured Bacteroidota bacterium | reverse complement strand
GGCTGAAGCCAAAAAACTTGAAAAATATATCCTGAAGACGACAGCGCTGACAGATTTCTATGAGGAATTCAAGGGTCAATATTCAGAAGGCTTTAATCCTGAAACTGATTTTGAAAGAATCGGTGTCGTGAACCAGACCACCATGTTGGCCAGCGATACACAGGAAATTGCTGATTTTCTAAAACAAGTGATTACACAAAACGGAAGCGGGGATGCTGATCGCTTTGCCGATACGAAAGATACGCTTTGCTATGCCACTAACGACAATCAAAGTGCTGTGATGGGAATGCTCGATGTGCAGGCCGATCTGGCCATCGTGGTCGGAGGATATAACAGTTCGAATACCTCTCATCTGGTGGAACTTTGCGAAGCCAAACTTCCTACCTATTATATCGAAAACGACAGCAAGATCAAGGAGGATGCGTCGATCAGACATTATATGTTGCATGATCATGTGGAAATCGAAACCCCATCTTTCCTTCCGAAAACAGACAAGACCCGTGTTCTGCTGACTTCGGGAGCCTCATGTCCTGATGCTATTGTTGAAAAGGTCATCGTAAAGATTCTTGGATTCTTCCCTGAGGCTGATTCGATCGACTCAGTCATTCATCAGTTAACCGCTTAGGCATTCATTCGTTCCAAAGCCCATTGATATGAAATCTCGAGTTGTTGCTCCATCGTGAGCTCCGTATTATCGAGTATCACAGCATCTTTGGCTTTTCGTAAGGGACTTACTTCCCGGGTCGAATCGATCAGATCGCGATGTTTCAGGTTTTCGACCACTTCATCCATAGATATTGTTGGGTTCTTGATTTTCATTTCATCGTAACGACGCATGGCTCTGATATGTTCATCGGCCGTCAGATAGATCTTCAATTCAGCCCTCGGAAATACGGTGGTACCGATATCACGTCCGTCCATCACGATTCCTTTTTCCATCCCCATGGCCTGTTGTTGAGCCACGGCAAATTTCCGTACTTCTTTCAAGGCGGCGACTTCACTCACCAGATTGGCTATGGCCATGGATCGTATCTGTTCATCGACCGGTTCGCCATTCAGACTGATCTTATTATCGATAAAGGTCAGTACGATATGTTCAAGCGCTTTGACTATTTGCACCTTATCGGAAAGGTCTATACTATGATCCAAAAAATATAAGGTGATGGCCCTGTACATCGCCCCGCTGTCGACATAGGTATAGTTGAGTTTGTGTGCCAATTGCCTTGCCAGGGTACTCTTACCTGTTGACGAAAACCCATCGATGGCAATAATGATTCCTTTCATGCAGGCTGCAAAGAACGAAAAAAAAGATTAGAACAGAAAATGTAAGTTTATGCTTTTCCGTGGTACCTGTCTTCATGGGCCACTGTTTCTTTAATTCTTTCGATTCGTGAGGGCACAAACCGAGGCTGCAAATATCTTTCATTAAATTTGAAACGATAGGCAATAACAGCAGCATCATGTGAAACTCAACCCCATTTATTAATAAAACTCTTCTTGCCGTGGTACGTGTCTACACGGACCACCGTTTCTTTAACACTTTCAATTTGAAAGGATAGGCAATAACAGCAGCATCATGCGAAACTCAATCCCATTTATTAATAAAACTCTTCTTGCCGTGGTACGTGTCT
>CAIQUX010000177.1 GCA_903875055.1 uncultured Bacteroidota bacterium | reverse complement strand
TGATTTCCTTCGCAAGATCATGTATCCTGGTTCAAGCAAGGACTGGCGCAAGGTGCTGAAAGAAACCACCGGAGACGACCTGAATGCCAATGCCATGGTCGAATATTTTTCACCGTTGATGGGTTGGTTGAAAGAGCAGAACAAAGGAAGGAAATACACCTTGCCAGAGAGTTTGTAAAAGATAATAAGCGTAAGATTTTGTTTTTAGTCCGGTGATAGTACCTTTGTGCACGTACAGATAATAAAAGAGTATTTTGTCTGTATATAAAACTTGGTAGACGTCATTTTTGTAGAAACTTACAATAAAAAAAGACTATGAAACAGTTCTTATCCTCGGTTATAGTAATGACCTTTCTATGCTCCTCGGCAGCCTTTGCGCAAGAGAAACATGTCTCGAAAGAAGAAAAGGAAAGTAATCAACCACATCATCGTATTACCCTTTTGATGGAGAATTCGCATATCCCTCAGATCAGTGAAGACATCGGTTCTGCCAGACGTTTTGTGGTTCCGGCCTGGGGGCTAGATTATGACTTTTGGTTAAATGCGAAGTGGGCTATCGGATTGCACAGCGATTTGATTTTACAGCAATATGAGATTGAACGCGAGGAGGATTCAACAACATTCAGCAGGACAAATCCGATTACATCGACCCTGGTTGGCATTTATAAACCCACGCGCCATTTGGCTTTATTGGCAGGGGTGGGTCGCGAATTTGAAAAGGAACAAGATTTCAATCTGGTTGAGTTTGGCGCTGAATACGGTGTTGAAATATTGAAGAATTGTGAACTTAGTCTGAATATAAAATACGAGGACAAATTCAATGCGTATAACAGCTGGATGTTCGGAGTCGGTTTCAGTAAACTGTTTTACTCAGGCAGAAAAAAAGATTGAAGTAGCCTCTGAGAGAAATGATTCAGGTCTTGATGATATGACTTCATCCTGCTTTGTGGTTCAGTGAAGTTCTTACAAGAAACATCTCATACATCTCTTTCCAACCTTTCCACATAGGGTCGGAACCTAAGGAGAAATTATGCCATATTGAAATAAAGGTACCACCTACTCGTGCTGTGATGTCGGCATAATGTATCATTTCCTGAAAGGCATCATCAACAGAAAAATGTTGTTCGAAGTAGGAATTACATTCCATGAAACTGAAAGGATTCAAGGTCAATGAGGTCCGCTCGTTTGATTCAAGATCAAACCAAGGATAGGGATGTGAAGTGCTTGCCCTGAATCCATTGGTGGAGCCATAACCCATGGAGTAATCTTCGGTGATACCGAGTTCGAGCAAATTTCTATACGTCGTTGGCAATTCAAAACGTATATAATGCTGACGGCTTTTTGTGGTGTTGAGCAAACCGATTTCTCGTCTGAGTATTTCCTTGTCGTCGTTGCTTTGATAGGATGGATGAATACCCACAGTATATTTATTACTGGTATTCGCTGTCAATGATCGCATCAAAGGGTGTGTCACTGAAATGTTTTTATCCAATAGTCCGCCCTTACTTAGCAAGAAAAAATACACAGGTGTCAGTTGATATTTGTCGTGTAATGCATCCAAAAAATCAAAGCTGTCATAGGGGTCTTTTTGTTGACCTGTCAGTACATTGAAACGTTGAGCCAACAACGAAAACTTACCGGATAACAAATCCCTCAACAAACCGCCTGCGTTACGTTCCCATCCTTTGGCTACATAGCTATAAGCAATGTCAATATCATAGGTTGGCAGAAACTTGAATGGCTTTTCCGGAAATTGAATGGAAGTCGATTTTGATACGATTAGTTTCTTCAATTCCATAGCCCACAAATCAACCAAAGGAATACTAAGGAAGTCCTGTTTAAAAGCCAAGCTGTCTTTCTCAGGATATCGTTGGTAGAGATCAGGGGTGTATGGAAGATATTCCTCGTAACGCGACACCAGATAAAAAGCGGCACTCAATAAATCGAAGGTTATGTCAGATTCGTTAGTTACAAAGAAGACAGGAAGCTTCTTCCACTCTTGCATTTCAATTGACTGTTCACGGATATCGGTTTCAAAAAGCAAACCATGCGGCACTATATTTAAATCGGCTTCAGGAATGTTGTCGTCTGAATAATTGATGTTGAATCCTGGTGAATTGCTGAATTGCTCATGATTGGTTGTGATAACGATATCGATACCCAGTATGATACGAAACACGACCTCCGCGATATATTCCAATCGGGGTGATGTGCGTTTGGTATAAAGGAGTATGGAAGGTGTCAAGTAGTTAGTTGAGTATTGTCAGTTGAGTGGAATGCAGATCGGCCTTGTTCAGTTAAATTCAAATTGGTTAATTGCCTCGTTCTTTCCAAAGCTGTTTGAACGATTTGTGAAACTCCAGCCCGTCACGTCGCTTGCCCCAACTGTCTTTGAAAACGCTGTTCACAACTTTGGTCTTGATACCGGCTCCTGCCATATCCATCATACCTCGATGTGTCATAGCCAGCTTCCACATTTTCCAGGCTGTGTTTTCGGTGAAGTCGGTATCGTTCAATTTGACAGCCAGCGTTCGGTTGTAATGAAGCATGCCATGAATATTTATTTTCAAAGGACATACTTCGGTGCAATTGCCGCAAAGCGTAGAGGCATAACTGAGGTGTTTGAATTCATGAAAATCTTTCAGATGTGGTGTGATCACAGAGCCTATCGGTCCGCTATACGTTGCGCCATAGGTATGACCTCCGATATTCTTATAAACCGGACAAGCATTCAGGCATGAACCACAACGGATACAATACATGCTCTCACGTACGCCAGGATCACTGATCAGATTCGTACGGCCATTATCTAACAAGATCACATACATTTCCTTCGGTCCGTCGAGCTCATTGATTTTTCTGCCACCGGTAAAAATGGTATTGTATACCGTCACGTTCTGACCGGTCCCGTAGGTCGCCAACAAGGGCCAGAACAGATTCAGGTCATTGATAGACGGTATCATCTTTTCAATCCCAACGATGGCAATATGCACCTTAGGGAAAGCAGTTGTCAATCGGCCGTTCCCTTCATTTTCAGTGACACATACACCACCAATATCAGCCAATAAAAAATTCCCGCCTGTAACACCCACACCCGCGCTTGTATATTTCGAACGCAATTTCTCTCTGGCGATCAGTGTAATTTCACTCGGTGTGAGATTAGGCTCCGTACCTAGGTTTTCGTGAAACACACGCGCGCAATCTTCCTTGCTTTTATGCATGGCAGGCGTGACAATATGATATGGCGCTTCGCCATCGAGTTGCTGTATGTATTCGCCTAAATCGGTTTCGACACTTTCGATTTTATGTTTCTCTAGAAAATCATTTAGATGAATTTCTTCTGTGACCATGCTTTTGCTTTTTACCACTTGCGTTGCATTATGCAGACGGCAAATTTCAAGCACGGCCTCATTGGCTTCCTGCGCATCCTGTGCCCAGATGACCTTGCCTCCGTTTTGGGTGAAGTTCTTTTCAAATTCAACAAGATATTGGTCGAGATGCTCCATCGTCTTCCACTTGATATTCTTGGCTTTCTTACGGGCGTTGTCAAGGTCAGAAAACTGTTTCTTCCCTTTCACGACGGTCTCATTATACTTTCCGATATTGAACGACAACTTACGTTTGTGTTCGATATCCATCGCTTTGATTTCGCTCTTGTTGAGAAAGGTCTTTTTGAGTGTGGGGCTGATACTCATTTGCTTGTTTACGTTGAGGGACAAAAATAGGTTATTTCGTTGAGAATCGTGAGGCGTAGACCATTGACCGCCGACGATTGTCCATCGACCGCCGTCCATCGTCCATCGTCTGTGGTCTATTGTCCATCGTCTGCCGACCGCCGTCTGCGGTCTACTTTTGATTTCCCAACTTAAACCTTACATTTGCTATCAAACTATTTCCTATGCCTCATTATACTTCACTCGGCCGTATTCCTTCCAAACGTCATACCCAATTCAAAAAAGAAGAAGGTGGTCTGTATTCAGAGCAATTATTCAGTACCGAAGGCTTCTCATCCAATTATTCATTACTGTATCATATCCATCCGCCGACACAGATTATCGACGCCAAAGAACCCACCGATGTCAATCCGCGTATCGCTACGGAGAATATTCTGAAGCATCGCAGTTTTCAAGGCTTCAAAATTGCCGCTGAAGACGATTATCTCAAAAGCCGCAAGCCGGTGTTGGTCAATAGCGATTGTCATATTTCGCTGGCCGCACCGAAGGACAGCATGACGGATTATTTTTACAAGAATGCCGATGCCGATGAAGTGATTTTCATTCATGAAGGAAGCGGAGTCTTGCTGTCGCAATATGGCGAACTAACCTTCAGCTATGGCGATTATATCGTGTTGCCACGCGGTACCATTTACCAGATCAGGTTCAATACCGATGCCAACCGATTGCTCATCATCGAAAGTTTCGGGCCTATCCGTTTCCCCAACCGTTACCTCAGTAAGTACGGTCAATTACTTGAGCACTCTCCGTTTTGTGAACGCGATATACGCACACCACAAAACCTCAATCCTATCGACGAGACCGGTGAGTTTCTGATCAGGGTTAAAAAGAAAGGCTTATTATATCCGATCACTTACTCGACCCATCCATTTGATGTGGTAGGTTGGGATGGTTGCGAGTATCCTTATATTTTCAGTATCCATAATTTCGAACCTATTACGGGTCGCGTACATCAGCCGCCTCCCGTGCATCAGACCTTCGACGGCAAAGATTTTGTCATCTGTTCATTCTGTCCGCGTTTATATGATTATCATCCCGATGCCATTCCGGCTCCTTACAATCACAGTAATATCGACAGCGATGAGGTGTTGTATTATGTCGACGGTGAATTCATGAGTCGCAAACATGTTGAGAAAGGTATGATCACCCTGCATCCGAGCGGTATTCCGCACGGACCTCATCCGGGTGCGGTAGAGAAAAGTATCGGTAAGAAAGACACCGCCGAACTGGCCGTGATGATAGACACCTTCCGTCCGCTCTTACTCACCGATTATGCCCTGGGTATCGAAGACAAAGATTATGTCATGAGCTGGGCCGAATAAACCAATCTGATTCTCTGATTTTATTTTTTCTTTTGGGTGTCACCGCCTTCTTCATTATGAATCGACAGTGGCGATGGCACCGTTCATCGTTCAAGCTTCTATCAGCAGTGTATGCTTAAAGTTGGCGACTGAATTATTCAATAGCAGCGATAAACGGCTTAAAAGATACTATATTGCCAAATACAGTCTTTTTTAATGGCCGAAATATTTTTAGGTGGAATGGTCAATCCTCTTATTTATTGTTTACATTTGGTTAACTTATGGCCAACCAATTCTTGAATTCGGTTGTCTTGGTATTAATCATCATCTAAAAAATAAAGCATGAAAAAATTATTACTGGCCTTTTTTACCCTGTTAGCTTTCACCACGTCGAAGGTCAATGCCACTCATCTGATGGGTGGTCAAATCACAGTCGAGCATCTCGGAACAGATTCTACACTGGTGAAACTAACCGTTTATCGCGATACAACGGGTATTCCAATGGATACGGCTGCACAATCGTTTGAGATATCGTATGATTCGCTTTGTACAGCACCTTTTGCAACCATTTTATTTGATTTTGCAGGATTCTCATCGATGGGAAGTGGGGTCGAAGAGTATTTATTCACCAAAACCTTATCTCCTTCAGCTGGTCTTACGGCATACTTGTCAGATAGCAGTGCAGCTGATTATTACCTGAAATGGATTTATTGTTGCAGAAACAATGCCATTGTGAATCTGACCAGCCCCGGATCAAATAATATGGTGCTGCAAACCCGATATCATACGGTCGGTTTAACCGGTTTTAATTCAACACCTATTTTCTTGAACCAACCCGTCACAACAGCCGAAATCAATTTGCCATGGGCTTATAATCCTCTTCCTTTTGATGCTGATGCCGATAGCCTTTATTGGTATTTAGATCAACCTTGGGATCAATGCCAATCACCATGCGCAGGTTATTACCTTCCTATTGGTTCTGCAACAGATCCCTTTACTATCAATGCAGCAACCGGACAAATTACCTGGACACCAACGGCTTTAGGGAATTGGAATGCGACTGTTATGGTGAACGAATACAGAGGTGGACAATTGATAGGTTTTATCAGGAGAGATATGCAAATAATCGTCCTGGACAGTGCTGCTTTTGCATCAGGCAACAAACCGATTGTGACAATTAATGGAACAGTAGTTCAGAATCAACAACAATTCATGTTTACGATTCCGGCCAATCATAACTTTAATCTGATTTCAAATGCAACAGATATCGATGGCGATGATTTGAAATATACGGTTCAGGGTGAGCCTTTTATTCTGGCTTCAAACCCGGCAACCTCGTCTGTTGTAGATGGAACCGGTACTGCGAGTGCTTCTATTTCATGGACGCCTTTGGTTCCTCAGGCCAGAGAAAAATTATATAACCTGACCTTGAGAACGTATGAGAAACATGTGAGTTCTGTCTATGTAAAGATTCTGGATATTACCGTCCAATTAAAAGTCGAAGCCTTCGCGACAGGTATCAATACAACCGAAAAAGAGAATACATTACTTAAGGTAAGTCCTGTACCTGCCAACGAATTCAGTACCTTGCAATTCAGCAGTAAGGATAATGAAAGTACAAAAATAACGATACGGGATTTATTTGGAAGAGTCATAAATGTATACACAGTGTCTGCTAAAGCAGGTATCAATGTATTCATGATTCCTACCCTAGAGTTAAATAATGGGATGTATATGATTACATTGCAATCTGCAAACGCCCAATCATCTACGAAGATTTTGGTACAACACTAATTAAATTTATATTGTTTGAGGGCTGAGTAGGAATTCTTACTCAGCCTTTTTTTATTGGCGGGATTGAGGCGTAGGAATCGCGCCACCGCATCTCGTGCTGTACTGCAAATTTCTATTCATTATCATTCATGAACATGAGGATATGTTGAATCCTCAGCTTCGGTTCGTGTCCTCACGAACCGAAAGAGTTAAATAAACAGTGGTCCGTGAAGACAGGTACCACGGCAGAGGGTTTTGGGTAGTCACAAATCCTTTTGAACAAGGTTTTCGTTAGTTTAGCAACAACATTCGTTAGTTTAGCAACAACTATCGTTAATCTGACAAACATTTTCGTTAGTTTAGCAACAACTATCGTTAGTCTATCAAACATTATCGTTAATTTAGCAACAACTATCGTTAGTCTAGCAAACATTATCGTTAGTCTAGCAAACAATTTCGTTAGTCTGGCAACTATTTTCGTTAGTTTGACAACTTTTTTAACCATATTGACTCTCCAGGCAGATTGAATTGGCAGTAAGCATTCAGGTAGACACCTGCTGACCAACCTTTATTTCGCCCCAACGGTGCCAACGCCACCAAGGCCCGATATAGCCACGGTCCCTGATACCCAAAAGAAAAAGAATCAATTCAGCGAATAGTTGATTTCAATTCGATTTTTCAATTATTTTTGTCACCTCAACTCATGCAAGGAATGTTAGCCCTCTGGCTGACATTTTTACGCTTAACGAACAACGATAAACTACAGATCATGGAAACATTAACCGCTACAGACCCTTTAATAGGCGCCACACAAGATTTTCTTCCTTTATTGGGAACCGATTATGTCGAACTTTATGTTGGCAATGCCAAACAGGCTGCCCATTATTATAAAACGGCCTTCGGGTTTCAGACCCATGCCTATGCAGGTCCTGAAACAGGTGTCAAAGACCGTGTGTCGTATGTGTTGGTGCAGGACAAGATTCGTCTGATGCTGACCTCACCATTGAATTCCGATCATCCTATCGCCACCCATCATAAGAAACATGGCGATGGCGTGAAGGTATTGGCGCTTTGGGTCGATGACGCCTATGATGCCTATGAGCAAACGATGAAACGTGGGGCCAAATCCTATATGGAACCGAATACGTTGACCGACGAACATGGTGAAATTCGTATGAGCGGTATACATACTTATGGCGAAGTGGTGCATGTGTTTGTAGAGCGTAAGAATTATAAAGGAGCCTTCATGCCGGGTTATGTGGCTGCTAAAAGCATCTATAACCCTGAGCCGGTAGGTTTGAAATATGTCGATCACTGCGTGGGCAATGTAGGTTGGAATCAGATGAACCCTTGGGTGAAGTTTTATGAAGATGTGATGGGTTTTAAGAATATCCTGAGTTTCGATGATAAGGATATCTCCACCGAATATAGTGCGTTGATGAGCAAGGTGATGAGTAACGGGAACGGTTATGTGAAATTCCCGATCAATGAGCCTGCTGAAGGCAAGAAGAAATCTCAGGTAGAAGAATATCTTGATTTTTACGAAGGGGAAGGCGTTCAACATCTGGCCGTGGCCACCGACAATATCATCGATACGGTGACGAAGTTGCAAAGTCGCGGTGTAGAGTTCCTGACGATACCTACCAACTATTATGATGAATTGGTGGATCGGGTAGGTCATATCGATGAGGACCTTGAACCATTGAAAAAACTGGGTATCCTGGTCGACCGTGATGATGAAGGCTATCTGTTACAAATTTTTTCAAAACCTGTTGAAGATCGTCCGACCATGTTTTTTGAAATCATACAACGCAAAGGCGCCAAGAGTTTCGGTAAGGGTAATTTCAAGGCCTTGTTTGAAGCGCTTGAACTGGAACAGGATGCCCGAGGTAATCTGTAATTTGAATCTGACTCATACACTCACAAAAAATCAACCCCCATGGAAAATCAAGAACTGGATATCTTAACGACCCCAGCGCCTACTCAGGATGAAAAGACCTTGGCCATCTTGTCGCATATTCTGACTATCGTCGCCGGATTCATCGCGCCCCTGATTATCTATCTGCTAAAGAAGGATGAGTCGGTCTTCGTCACTGAGCATGCCAAGGAATCCCTTAATTTTCAGATCACGATATTTATCGGTTATATCGTTTCGTTCATTCTGATGATTATTCTGATCGGAGTATTCCTGTTTGCAGTCTTAGGCCTGATCAATCTGATCGTGGTCATCATAGCCACTATCAAGGCCAGTGAAGGGAAACCCTATCAATATCCGTTCAATTTCCGCTTCATTCAGTAAGCTGAAGTTAGGATGATTTGATGATGACAATACTGATATTTACAGATATCGTTCTCTAATGACATTCATATGATGGAGTTCGTGTCCGGCAAGGATATGAACGATCGCCCGGACGCTTAATTGGTCGCCATTAGAGGTTCCTGTCTTGTCGTATACGCTTTCGTCAAAACCTTTGAATAAAGAAAGGGTGCAGCTGCGAACCTGATCGAACTCATCGAGTAAGGCATCGATATCGCGCTTATTGGCAAAGCTGTTGTTTGAATAGTTGTTTTCGTCATAACCCGGTAAAGCGGTCTGATCCATTCTGGCAAAACACAAGGCTCTGTAGCAGAAGATACGTTCGGTATCAATCAGATGCTGAAGGATTTCTTTGATAGTCCATTTACCTTCGGCGTATCTGTATTCATGTTTCTTCTTTGGTAGGGAAAGGATCAACTCTTCGGTATCCATCATATTATCTTCCATGCATTCAAGCACATCGGCGCCTGTAGGACCAAGCTTGATATAGGTTTCGAAGGATGGGTTATATTCTCCCTGAAGTGGTCGGCTGATCATTGATATAGTAGTTAAGAGTTAAGAGATATGAGTTAAGAAGTGAAAAGTGAGGCAAGATAAAAGGATAATAATTCAAAGAGAAATAAAGTCTGATTAATAAATAAGGATTCTTAAAATCATTATATAGGGCCCGCTGAAAAACACTCAATTTTAGGATGATTTCATATTTCAGCGTAAAAGTAGTGCACTAAGGTGCATGACATTGTAGACAATAAGTTCAATAAGCTTGCACCTCAGCTATTACGAAACCTTCCACAATTTCGTTAGCCTGAAGCACACCATCTACTTCGCCG
>CAIQUX010000176.1 GCA_903875055.1 uncultured Bacteroidota bacterium | reverse complement strand
GTTTGCCGGTTATTCCGGAAGAGAATGATTGTTAAACATGTAGAAAATTATCCTGCATTACATTGCTCAGATCTAGCCCTCAGATTTATTTAAGC
This sequence comes from uncultured Bacteroidota bacterium, assembly GCA_903875055.1. Taxonomy (GTDB): domain Bacteria; phylum Bacteroidota; class Bacteroidia; order Chitinophagales; family Chitinophagaceae; genus OLB11. Next base: position 3,157 of record CAIQUX010000176.1, on the reverse strand, counting down.
TTTCAGATTATGTAACATGTCTTCTGTCATCATATCCAGGTCAAAATGCGGTTTCCAGTTCCAGTCTGCTTGCGCTGTACTGTCATCAATACTCATCGGCCAACTATTGGCTATCTGTTGTCTGAAATCCGGCTTATACGTCAGATGAAATTCAGGGATATGTTTTGCAATGGATTGGCCTATTTCCTTAGGAGAAAAACTCATGGCACTCAGGTTGTATGAACTGCGAACTGTAATCTTTTCTTTAGGTGCTTCCATCAATTCAATCGTCGCACGGATGGCATCAGGCATGTACATCATAGGGAGATACGTTTCTTCACTCAGGAAACACTGATAATCCTTATCACGTAATGCTTGAATATAGATCTCGATAGCATAGTCTGTGGTGCCTCCACCTGGTGCTGACTTATAACTGATAAGACCAGGATAACGAAGACTGCGTACATCGACTCCATAATGAGTGAAATAATATTCACACCATCTCTCCCCGGCATATTTACTGATACCGTATACCGTGGTGGGCTCTATGATGGTATGTTGCGGTGTATGCTCACGTGGTGAAGTTGGGCCAAATACTGCAATGGAGCTTGGCCAGTATATCTTAGTCAATTTTTCTTCTTTAGCGATTTCCAACACATTCAGCAAACTTTGCATATTGATATGCCACGCCAATCCCGGATTCTTTTCTCCTGTCGCAGATAGTATGGCTGCAAGCAAATAAACCTGAGTAATGTTGTGTCGTATGATTAATACATGCAACATCTCCTTATTCATTACATCACAGCTTACATAGGGACCTGTTCCTTTTAATAATTCATGTTCATCCCGTAAATCACTGGCAATCACATTATTCGATCCAAATAATCTTCTCAATTCGGTGGTCAATTCAACGCCTATCTGTCCGCAGGCACCGATGACCAATATTTTTTCCTTTACAATATTCATTATTACTTTTTAAGGGAACAAAAGTAAAGGATTACAGGGATTTAAGGAAACAGAATCGCATCTGCTTTAGATATACTTTAGCATATTGTAGCTTCTCTCCTACACGTCAATCTTCGCGTATTTAGCGTGTTTCTCGATGAACTCACGACGAGGCGGAACTTCTTCACCCATCAACATCGAAAATACACGATCCGCCTCAGCGGCGCTTTCAATGGTAATCTGCTTCAGCGTACGTTTAGCAGGATCCATGGTAGTTTCCCAAAGTTGTTCTGCATTCATCTCTCCAAGACCTTTATATCGTTGCGTGTGTACTGCATCTTCATTGCCGTCGGCAATACGTTCGATAACCTTACGTCGTTCTGCGTCATCGAACGCATAGACCTGTTCTTTACCTTTTTTCAATAAATAAAGCGGTGGTTGCGCAATGTATACATAGCCTTGCTCAATCAACTCCTTCATGTAACGGAACAAAAAGGTAAGTATTAGAGTCGAGATATGCGATCCATCCACATCCGCATCCGTCATGATGATCAACTTGTGATAACGGAGTTTGGTTGTGTTAAGCGCTTTTGCATCGTCAGGCGTACCAATGGTCACACCGAGTCCGGTAAACATATTTCTGATTTCCTCATTTTCAAACACTTTATGCGGCATCGCCTTTTCTACATTCAATATCTTACCTCGCAAAGGAAGAATTGCCTGATACTGACGGTTACGACCTTGCTTGGCCGTTCCACCAGCCGAATCTCCTTCGACCAAATATAACTCGCACTTTGTAGGATCATTGTCGCTACAATCGGCCAATTTTCCTGGAAGTCCGCTTCCTGTCAACACATTCTTACGTTGTACCAGTTCACGTGCCTTACGGGCCGCTTGTCTGGCTTGTGCAGCCAGAATTACTTTATCAATGATTATTTTTGATTCTCTCGGATGTTCCTCAAGATAAGCGTCCAAAACACGAGAAACAGCCGAATCGACAATGCCTGCTACTTCACTGTTTCCAAGTTTGGTTTTAGTCTGACCTTCAAATTGCGGTTCAGGTACTTTCACTGAAATGACAGCGCTTAGACCTTCTCTAAAATCATCGCCGAGGATATCCACTTTAGCCCGTTCAAATAATTTGTTCTTATCGCCATATGATTTAAACACACGTGTCAATGCCCTTCTAAAACCAGCCACATGGGTGCCTCCTTCGATCGTGTTGATATTATTGACGTATGAAAAAATATTTTCACTGTACGACTGATTATACATCATGGCCAGTTCGACCGTCACATTACTTTCTTCATCAAAATCAGAAACAAAGATTGGTTCAGCCAATAGACCTTCGCGTTTGGCATTCTTGTCAAGCAACAATATAAAATCGCTAATTCCACCTTCACTATAGAATGTATCCATCAGAAATTCGCCATGATCATCCTTTTCACGCTCATCAATCAATAAAATACGGATACCTTTATTCAAAAAAGAAAGTTCACGTAAACGGGCAGCAAGTATTTCGTAATTATAGACACTTACCGTAAAAATGCTATCATCAGGAAGGAATGTAACTTTTGTACCTGTCTTATCACTCAAACCCGTCTCACGCACCGGGTATTTAGGCGCTCCGCAACTATATTCCTGTTCGAACGATTTCCCATCCCGATTGACCTGTACTAAAAGATATTTACTCAACGCATTTACGCAACTGACCCCCACACCATGTAATCCGCCAGAAACTTTGTATGAACCTTTGTCGAACTTACCACCGGCATGTAATACTGTCATCACGACTTCCAGCGCACTTCTCTTTTCCTTCGTATGCATCGCTGTCGGGATACCACGTCCATCATCTTCGACAGAGACTGAGTTATTCTCTAAAATCTTAACAGTGATATTCTTGCAATGTCCTGCCAAAGCCTCATCTATCGAATTGTCCACCACTTCATAAACCAGATGATGAAATCCCTTAACACTTACGTCGCCGATATACATTGCAGGACGTTTCCTAACCGCTTCAAGTCCTTCGAGAACCTGTATACTGTCGGCTCCGTAATTAGGTTGTTTTACTTCTTCGTTTTCTGCTGCCATTTTTAAAATTTCGTTTTGAAAAATATCCGATCCGGACAATTTTTATGAATCAATTTTCCTTTTTTTGAGAGGAGAGCAAATGTACCATTTTATACATCGTCAAGCAAGTTTTTAACCGATATCTTTTTTATGTAAAAGCCTT
>CAIQUX010000175.1 GCA_903875055.1 uncultured Bacteroidota bacterium | reverse complement strand
GTTTCACCATCGTACAGATACGAGTGACACCATTCAGGCAATTTCGCTTTGATAACCTGTGCTTCGATTTCATCTTTGGTAGCACCGTCGAAGATAGGGGTAGAATAATGGACACCCATTTTCAAACCTGCCATACCAAGGATGGTTTCATAAATCTGTCCGAGGTTCATACGGGAAGGTACACCCAACGGATTCAATACGATATCAACCGGAGTTCCGTCTTCTGAGAACGGCATATCTTCCTGACGGACGATACGTGCTACGATACCTTTATTACCATGTCGACCGGCCATCTTATCACCCACTTTCAGCTTACGCTTGCTGGCGAGGTATACTTTGGCAAGTTTCAATACACCGTTTGGCAATTCATCACCGATAGTGATATTGAATTTCTCACGTTTGTATCGACCTAATTCTTCGTTATATCGGATATTGTAGTTGTGTAACAATTGATTAATCAAGTCATTCATCTTCTCATCGGCAGTCCAATTCAACGGATTTACTGTTGTGAAATCAATTGACTTAATCGCTTTAGCAGAGAATTTAGCATTCTTACCAAGAACTATCTCACCATAGTGATTTGTGACACCGGCTGAAACCTGACCTTCGAGCAATTTCTCCAATTTGGCGAATAAGGCTTCGTTGATGGCTTCCAAATTCTCGTGATGCACTTTATCGATCTTCTCGATAGCCGCTTTTTCACGGGTTTTAGAGTTCTTATCTTTCTTGGCTCTGGCGAATAATTTCTTTCCAATCACAACACCTTCGATAGAAGGAGGCATTTTCAAAGAGGCATCTTTCGCATCACCGGCTTTATCACCGAAGATGGCTCGAAGAAGTTTTTCTTCCGGAGTCGGATCAGTTTCTCCTTTCGGTGTGATTTTTCCAATCAGGATATCACCTTCTTTCACATGAGCGCCAAGACGAATGATACCGTTCTCATCGAGATCTTTGGTGGCTTCTTCACTGACATTCGGGATATCAGGTGTCAATTCTTCTTCACCTAATTTAGTATCACGTACTTCCAGTTCATACTCATCAATATGGATCGATGTGAACCAGTCTTCACGAACTACTTTCTCGTTGATTACGATCGCATCTTCGAAGTTATATCCTTTCCAAGGCATGAAGGCCACACAAAGGTTACGACCTAAAGCCATTTCACCATCTTTGGTTGCATAACCATCGGTAAGGAAATCACCTAATTTCACTGCCTGACCTTTTGCCACGTGTGGCTTCAGGTTGATACAGGTACTCTGGTTGGTTTTAGCGTATTTTGTCAGTTTGTATACCGCAAGGTCATCATCAAATGAAATGACTCTTTGCGTTTCAGAACGTTTGTATCGGACATGAATTTCGTTTGCATCCACATACTCAACCACACCGTCGCCTGTAGCGGTGATCTGGATACGCGCATCTCGGGCTGCTTTAGCTTCAATACCTGTTCCTACAATCGGAACTTCAGGACGAAGCAATGGAACACCCTGGCGTTGCATGTTTGATCCCATCAAGGCACGGTTCGCATCATCATGTTCAAGGAACGGAATCAATGATGCCGATAATCCTACGATCTGATTAGATGCAACGTCCATGAATTCAACCTCACCTTTATCCAGGATAGGGAAATCACCAGTTTGACGAGATTTGATCTTATCTCCGATAAAATGACCTTTTTCATCTACGGGTACGTCTGCCTGGGCAATCTTGGCCAAATCTTCCTCTTCTGCGCTCAGGTAAACATGTTTATTGTCTACTTTACCATCTTTTACACGACGATATGGCGTTTCGATGAAGCCCATATCGTTGATCTTGGCATGTACACACAGTGTAGAGATTAAACCGATGTTTGGTCCTTCCGGTGTTTCAATCGTACAAAGACGACCATAGTGAGAGTAGTGAACGTCACGGACCTCGAAACCTGCTCTTTCACGACTCAAACCACCGGGCCCGAGCGCTGAGATACGACGTTTATGCGTAATCTCTGAAAGAGGATTCGTTTGATCCAAAAATTGTGATAATTGGGATGTCCCAAAAAATGAATTAATAACAGACGAAAGGGTTCGAGCATTGATCAAGTCAATCGGTGTAAACACCTCATTATCACGTACATTCATACGCTCACGGATAGTACGAGCCATACGGGCAAGACCGACACCGAACTGAGCATAAAGCTGTTCACCTACTGTTCGAACACGACGATTACTCAAGTGATCGATATCATCAATCTCAGCTTTCGCATTTGTCAGACGAACCAAATATTTTATGATGGCTATAATATCATCCTTCGTCAACACCTTTTTGGTGATGGTCAGAGGGAAGCCTAATTTTCTATTTACTTTGTAACGACCAACTTCTCCCAAATCATAACGTTTATCAGAGAAAAATAACTTGTCGATGATACCACGAGCTGTTTCATCATCAGGAGCATCGGTGCTACGCAACTGACGATAGATATGTTGAACCGCTTCCAGTTCAGAGTTAGAGGTATCTTTATTTAAAGTATTGTAGATAATCGAGTAATCTCCACCGGCATCTTCTTTTTGAAGGAATACAGATTTGATTCCAAGTTCAATCACGGTGTCGATGCTACCTTCAGTAAGTATTGAATCTCTATCCAAGATAACTTCGTTACGCTCAATGGAAACAACTTCACCGGTATCTTCATCAACAAAGTCTTCAGTCCAGCTTCGTAACACTCTGGCTGCCAGTCGCTTACCTATGTGATCTTGAAGTGATTTTTTATCCGCTTTCACTTCATCAGCCATTCCGAATAACTCCAAAATGTCCTTATCCGTTTCAAATCCGATAGAACGTAAGAGCATGGTCACTGGGAACTTTTTCTTACGATCGATGTAGGCGTACATTACATTGTTGATATCTGTAGCAAACTCCATCCAGGCTCCTTTAAAAGGAATCACACGGGCAGAGTAAATTTTTGTTCCATTCGGGTGAGTCGATTGACCGAAGAACACACCAGGTGAACGATGTAGCTGAGAAACTACAACACGTTCAGCACCATTGATAACAAATGTCCCTCTTGGCGTCATATAAGGGATATTCCCTAAGAACACATCCTGAACGATTGTTTCAAAGTCAATATGTTCTTCATCATTACAACTCAGACGCAGTTTTGCTTTCAGAGGTACAGAATAGGTTAGCCCCCTGTCAATACACTCATCGATTGTATAACGCGGAGGATCAAGGAAGTAATCTAAAAATTCCAATACGAAGATGTTTCTTGTATCGGTAATTGGAAAGTTCTCTTTGAACACACGGAACAACCCTTCGTTGTTACGCTTATCAGGAGTGGTTTCCAATTGTAAAAATTCGCTGAAAGAAGCCAGCTGGATATCCAGCAAATCAGGCGTTTCAGACGATTGTTTTAGCTTTGAAAAACTGATTCTCTCTGTTACTTTTGCATTTTTTACTGCAGCCATATTAATGTTTAATGCGTTTTAAAACCAATATATTCCCACAAAGGCATTGCCCTTTTTCAGGTCTTTAAGATACTAGAAGATGAAAATTTGCACGTGCGTTTGCCAATTTGGGAGTGCGAAAGTAGTTATTATAATCGGTAAAATCAAAAAAAAAATAGAATATTATGATATTCCCAACACCACTTATGATGTGAGGAATATCATAATTCTTACTTTACAACTCCTGCTAAAAATAAGCCCTCCTTATTTCTTCCGGATTGATTTAGTGTAATTCAAACCAAGATTGTTTGAGACATTGACGAGATAGATGCCGTCGGACAATGATTGCAAATCAATTTTGAAAGCATTATTACCAGACTTCAATGGTGTTTCAACGGTACGAACCAATCGACCCGTTGCATCTGAAATTTTCACATATGTCAAAGCAGGACTTGCAGCATCGATGATAACATTCAATTCTGTATTCACTGGATTAGGATATAAAGATACCGACGTTTCGTTACCATAATAGACATCCAAAGTGCCGCTGTAACTGATATGACCATCGAGATCATTCTGCTGCAGTCGATAATAATTATGGGTATTCATTGGACTTTCATCGGTAAAGTCATAGTTCAGATTGACACTGCTGTTGCCATTGACAGCTTGGGTATTGATTCTAGACGAAATTGGGCTGAATTTCTTTGCATCCTTGCTTCTTTCCACAATAAAATGACTGTTATTCTGTTCTGATGAAGTCTCCCAATTCAGTTCTGACACCCCATTAACTCGTTTGGCATTGAAATTCAACAAACTGACCGGTAATGGGATATTTAAAGGATTACAAGTTGCACAATAATAATAGGAAAAACTATCGACCGGAAAGCAAACAGTCCATACAGTCGTCAACGGATCATAGACAGCTGATATGGCAGAGTTAGGTATAGATATAGCAGTATGTCCAGGAGTGGTGATATCTCCATTGTCAACTTGAGTGATACAAAGATTCTGATTCGGGTCCATCATAGGCCAAGTTGGAAATGCAAGACTATTGTAATCATCAAAATCCTGTTGAAGATAATAGAGACAAACCTGTGCTTTCCCATTGGTGGTCGGCGTGATTTCATAATGTCGATTTACATATGGCTGACCATTCAAGGTCTGCACTGAACAATCGATATCCTCACAAATGGTAACGGTTCCAAGGTTTATACCATCAATAGAATCTTTGACGGTAGCAATTCTTCGGCAATCAGTGGTCGTATAGAGTGTTTCTGTATTACCTTCGGAAAGAGCAATATTTCCACAAGGAATAGAACCACATGTTGAAAAATTGCCCGGAGCCTGATTCGCAATATAATTTGTTGCCGGAATGATGTCGATAAAGGCAACAGCGGAATCTGCACAAGCAACAGGATTCACCGTTTTTACTATCATATACACTGTGTCCGCGACATAAATAGAATGAGGATTAGGGTGAATCGTTGAATAATTTTGATCTGAATAATAAAATGAATCTATCGCATTCGGACTAAAAACACTTATTAGAGAGGAAATATCTATGGCATTTGGCGCACAGGCAAATCCTGTATAAATGTTTTGAGTAAACTGAGGTATACTTTGCACATCCAGCAACACGGTGTCAGAAGAGTAACATCCTGTAGAAGCATAATAGACCTTAGAATAGATCACATTGGTACTGCTTGTATCTGTAAATGGTGTCGAAATCGGTAATAATAAGGATTGGTCTCCAAAATATGCCACGCTGGCTGCCAGATTATTACCCGAAACACCACCATTGATGGTCGTAAGGTTAAATATGGCATTATTAGCTCCGACCAGATATTCACAAGAAGTTAGTGTATCCTGAAACGCTTGAGGAGTTGGATTAATGTGCAAATCAACCGGCACCCTGCATTGTGGCAAGCCAATACAGGATGCATAGAATGTAAAGGTTCCAGGTGTATTCGAATTATTCACCACAGCATTAGTATACATTAAGGGATTGAATGGTGACAGGGAATACAAACTGTTTCCTCCGACCGGCACATCATACCAGGCAAAGGCTGCCGGTACATATTGATAATAAATGGTCAAAGTGGCAACAGAAGGAGATGAAGAATTAAGTGCGATATCTGGTATAGAAGTATTATCTTGGTAAGACTCCCAATAACCTAAATTAAGTGATCCACCGGCAAGAACATTAGAAAAAATATTCGAAAGATCATTCGTTGAAATCTGGCGTTCATAGGTCCAGTCATTGACAGCCCCTACAGGTGTGACTGTTGGCACCAATCCTCCCGGTGATAACAAATTGGACCCGATTGGATTGTTTTTATAGATATTGAGCCTCATTTCTGTATTGACGGTTGCAGGCACTAAAGGATTCTCTTTCAAATGTGTTACTTTCAACACAGCCGGTGTGACAAACGTTGTGCCCGGAGGCAAGGCCGGCATGGTTGCTGTAGCAAAACTACATGCATATGGATCTGAACAATTAGAAGGCAATCCTGCTGAAGTACCATTTCCTATTGATCCGACATTATCATTACAAATACCTATATTAAACGTAATAGTAACTGTATCCAGATAAGGAGCCGAACAACCACTTACACCTAATCCTTGTCCAAAAGGAATGCTACCATATTGACATAATTCGTAAGGTGCGCTCGCTGTTGGCCGATAATTAAATAACTGAATGGCCGTTGCCAGGGAGTCATTGCTTGGATTCACCACCTGATTCGAAGGGAGCGTAGGACAAGAAACCACCGCATTTATTGAATAATTTCCACCTGCATATAAATTAACAGGAGTCACTGTGGCTGTCACGCAAGAAGCCCCGAAAGCAGGAATAATACCGCTATTCAACGTGACAGTATATGTAGACGTACCTGTTGGCCCTATGACTGTAAACGTCACATTCACCGGATGAATTACCATACTGATGTTCTGGGAACCATAATTACAAATAGTGGCCGTCAAGGTCTCCGTTGCACCAGTACAATTGTTTGATGGCACTGCTATAGCACTCACATTCGGATCGTATGGACCCGCCGGGCTGATATTAATCAAATAGTCTTCGACTTCACCGGTGGTGATATTATTACAAGGTGTTGTCGTAGCCTGAGATCCTCCAGTTTCCATTTTCACTCGCATATGTGTATTTCCCGGAAGTGAAGTCGGAGGAATTGTGACAGAGCCAGTAGGTGTGAAAGAATTGGCTGCATTAGATGCACTACTGAAGATTTCTTCCCCAGGGTCAGTAAAATTGGCATTATGGTTATAATCAATCCAAGCCTTTACCCATGTAGTACCTAAGGCAGCAGAAGATATCTGAAATACGTTTATCGGATACGTTAGCGCCTGTACAAAATTTGGAATCGGTGTAAGGCTCATGAAGTTGGTTACTGTTCCAGTAGCACTGGCATTAGTAGCTTGCGGAGAAGGAGCCGTCGTTGGATTGACAAAAGTACCAAAAGTCAATTGCCCGATATCATTTGTCGTTGAATTGCTCACTATCCCGTTACAATAACACGGTGATGTGGGCGTCCAGGACTGCACCACTACGGCAGGTGTCGTTGCGACAGTGGTATCATTCAAGCCCGAATTGGTACAGACCACAACACATCGGTAAAAAGTCGTACTTCCTGTTGGTGGAGAGTATAGATATGGGTTTGTTGTAGCCCCGGGTAATGTTAGCCAAGGCCCTGCAGGTGAATTGGCCCTTTGCCACTGGTAAGCTAATCCACTGGCCGCAGTGGATCCGGTTAAACTGAGTGTAATATTAGTGCCTGGACAGGGATTCGTAGGTGATGCTGAAGCAACACCTGCAGTTGGTTGACCTGAACAAGGTGTACTAAGTAAAGTCAATGTCACTGAACCAAGAAAGGCTCTTGGCGAGAAATTACCTCCACCCCAACCTACATTCTGACCGGCTATTTGAGCTTCAGCAACTAAAAAGTTTACACCGGTATTCGTAAAAGTAGTCGGACTGACTCCTGAAGGATTAGGAGGTGTAGTGATTCCTGTATATTGCACATTGGCCGAAATCAAGTAAAACCTATAAGTGGTATTTCCCGGAATAACGAATGACAAGCCAGAAAAAACGGGGCTTTGCACACCAGCCGCCATGGCTACTCCAGTAACAGTCGCTACAGTATTCCATCCTGAAGCAACAGTCGGAGGGAATGTCGGAGCGCCGGATAAAGATGATGATGAATACCAAAGGGTAAAATCTTTGGTGGTTGCAACACTATTCCAATACGTCAGACTATTCAGAATAGCCGGATATGGATTGGTGTTCTGTATGACAAACGTGATTCCACCGGATGAATTATTGGATGGCAGATAACCAGTCCCTGTTGCCGAAGGCTGAAAGGTGATTACTTGTGAAAAACCGATTTGCAACGTACCAAGAAGAATCAGGATAGAAAATAAAGTTCTTTTCATTATGTTCATTTTTGTGTAAAGAGAGTAAAAATAGCCCATTTTAGTTTAAAGAGAAAGGAAGGTTAATGCAATCACCAACTATTTATTCACAAGACGATACTTACTTTGCAAACGCTTGCAGATTATCAGAATAATCAGCATTATCAACTTATGATTCCATTCATTTACAAAAAAATCTGAATGTTCAAACACTACCTACGATGATACACCAAGATATTAGTTTACAATGCGAACTATTAGAGTTTTAAGCTACCTTTGAGCACATTATCTATTCAATGAAAAAAGATCTTTGTACTTCATTACCTTTCGGAAGAACTTTAGCCATCATCGCTAAAAGCTATTTCGGGGCACTTACCAAACGGCTCGAGCATCTTGAAATCGAACGATACTACTCAATCCTGATAGTCATTGAACAGTCAGAAACTGACTGCACTCAGCAAACTCTCTGTAAAACATTGAAAATGGACAAGGTATCCATGGTCAGAGTCATCGATTATCTGGTCAATAAAGAATTCGTTTCTAAGGTCCTTAATCCGCACGACCGACGAGAATATCTGCTTGAACTGACACAAAAAGCCTTGTCAGTATTACCCGAAATCCATGCATCGATCTATGAAGTGAACAGAGCTGCACTCAATGGCATTTCAGAAGAACATCAAAATGAATTTTATTCGACAATTTCCGCCATTCAGGAAAATCTTGAATCCCTGCCCTCTCAAAAAATTTACATCAACTATAAAAAAGCTACCAAAAAACATGAAGCTTAGAACCATACTGATCATTGTATCTCTCATAATCATCTTGATCCTCATCAAACTATTTTTCCTTAAACCAGAAAATGAGAGTCCTGTTAAGAATGCCAATCCAAAAGATAAGGCCACGAATGTAACAGGTTATGTAGTTTACTCACGGATCCTTGAAAACAAATTGTTCTCCACAGGTACCATACTAGCCAACGAGCAAGTGGAACTTAGACCTGAAGTCTCCGGCAAACTAACATTCCTTCATTTTCAGGAAGGGAGCTATGTACAAAAAGGGAGTTTACTGGCTAAAATCAATGACATCGACTTGCAGGCACAATTAAAAAAATCAGCACTTCAATTGAAACTGGCCAAGGATCGCAAAGACCGCTTGAAAGGCATGCTCGATATACAAGGTGTCAGTCAGGAGGAATATGATGCGGCCAACAATCTCGTGCAAACCACAGCTGCGGATATGGACTTTATCAACGCCCAAATTGCCAAGACAGAAATCCATGCACCATTTAGCGGACATATCGGGTTACGACAAGTCAGTGAAGGTAGTTTTGTAAGCAGCAATACCGTAATTGCAACCATACAACAAACCGATCAACTTAAAATCGATTTCACCGTTCCCGAAAAATATGCATCACTGATAAACAAAGGCGATATGGTTCATTTTACTGTCGGGAATAGCAAGGACCAATTCACGGCCAAAGTATACGCCATTCAAACAATGATCGATCAACAGACCCGAAATATTTCCATCAGGGCACTGTTCAGCAATTCCAAATCTTCTGTCATCCCGGGCTCCTTTGCACGAGTCGAGCTAATTGCCAATAAAAAAGAAGCGGCTTTGATGGTTCCCACAGAAGCTGTTATTCCTGATCTGAAAGGAAAAAAAGTGTTTGTGGCTAAAAACGGGAAAGCGCAACCCATCAAGGTTGAAACCGGTCTGCGAAATGATGCGCAAATCGAAATCATCACCGGTCTGAAAGAAGGCGACACGGTTATCACAACCGGTATCATGTCGCTGAAACCGGATACGAAAATCAAATTCATTTCAATCAACAAATAGCCCGACTGTCCAATGAATATATCTTCCATCAGTATCAACCGACCTGTACTGGCTATCGTGATGAATATCATCATCATCCTGTTTGGCTGTATCGGATACACCTTTCTCGGTATCCGCGAATTCCCATCGATCGATCCACCTGTCATCACAGTACGAACGAATTATGCAGGTGCCAACGCCGATGTCATCGAATCGCAAATCACTGAACCGCTTGAAAAAGCCATCAACGGTATTGAAGGTGTACGCACGATCTCGTCATCAAGCAATCAGGGCTCCAGTATCATCACTGTTGAGTTTAACTTAAGTTCCAATCTCGAAGCCGCAGCCAATGATGTCCGTGATAAGGTTTCACAGGCCGTGCGTCAGCTTCCTCAGGATATCGATGGCTTGCCGACAGTCACCAAATCAGATGCGAATTCGGATGCCATCCTCTCCCTCACCCTGCAATCAGATACGCGAACACAATTAGAAGTCAGTGATTTTGCCGAAAATGTGCTTGCCGAGCGATTACAAACCATACCCGGTGTGAGCACCATACAGATTTGGGGACAAAAGAAATACGCGATGCGTCTTTGGATGGACCCGACGAAACTTTCCTCCTACGGACTTACCCCTCAGGATATCAAAGCCGCCTTGGATAAACAGAATGTAGAATTACCTACGGGTAAGATCGCAGGTAACAATACTGAACTGACCTTAAAGACTGTAGGTAAACTAAAAACAGAAGATGATTTCAATAACCTGATCATTAAAACATCGGGTGATAAGGTGATCCGATTCCGTGATATAGGCACGGCGTCTTTGGGACCTGAAAACGAAGAAACCATTCTGAAACAATCAGGTACGCCCATGATCGGATTGGGTATCGTGCCGCAACCCGGTGCCAACTACGTAGAGATATCCAATGAATTTTACAAACGACTCGAACAGATCAAGAAAGATCTGCCTAAAGATTTCCATGTCGATATTGCACTCGACAATACGGTCTTTATTAAAAAATCAATCACCGAAGTCATGGAGACCTTAGGTATCGCCATTCTGTTGGTCATTATCATTATTTACCTCTTCTTCCGCGACTGGCTGATTGCATTTCGTCCATTGATCGATATTCCAGTGTCATTGATCGGCGCATTTTTTATCATGTATCTCATGGGTTACTCGGTGAATGTACTCACCCTGCTCGCCATCGTATTGGCCACAGGCTTGGTGGTCGATGATGGTATCGTTGTGACTGAAAATATCTATAAGAAAATCGAAGGTGGATTGAATCCGATTGATGCTGCTCATAAAGGTTCCAAAGAAATCTATTTCGCCGTCATTTCCACTTCCATCACCTTGGCTGCGGTATTTATGCCAGTCATCTTCTTGGAAGGATTTGTTGGCCGACTTTTTCGTGAATTCGGTGTGGTACTTGCCGGTGCCGTTTTAATCTCGGCCTTCGTATCGCTGACACTCACTCCCATGCTCAATGCGCGTATGGTGAAAAAGCATCCTAAGAAAGGCCGTTTCTATGAAGCCACTGAACCTTTCTTTGAAGCCATGACCAATAATTACAGCGATTCGCTTAAAGGATTTCTTCGAAAGAGATGGTTGGCACTTGTCATACTTGTCGGCGCAGTGGTATTGATAGTCGGCTTGGGCAGTACCTTAAAAAGCGAACTCTCGCCATTGGAAGACAGAAACTGGATGAGGGTATCCATGACCGCTCCTGAAGGATCATCCTTCGATTATACCGATCGTTTTGTAGATGAATTCTCACAATTCGTGGAAGATTCAATTCCTGAGAAACGTGTTTGTCTCACGGTCACTGCCCCTGGCTTTGCAGGTTCAGGCGCTGTGAATACAGCCTTTGTCAGGATAGCATTAAAAGAAGGCAACAAACGAAAACGCACCCAGCAACAGATTGCCGATTATGTATCCAAACAAGCGAAGAACTTCCCGCAGGGAAAGATATTCGTGATACAGGAACAAACCATATCGGCCACCAGCGGAGGTCGGGGCGGACTACCCGTGCAATTCGTATTACAGGCTCCTAACTTTGAAAAACTAAAAGAAAAACTTCCCTTGTTTCTTGAAGAAGCCAATAAGAATCCTGTCTTCCAAGGTGTCGATTGCAACCTGAAGTTCAATAAGCCTGAAATCAATATCACCATCGATCGTGACAAGGCCAATAACCTGGGAATTTCGGTTGATGATATAGCGCAAACATTGCAATTGGCATTAAGCGGACAACGTCTGAATTATTTCACCATGAATGGGAAACAATATCAGGTCATCGGACAATTCAGTCGGCAAAACCGTGATGAGGTATTCGATATCAAATCGGTTTATCTGCGTAATAATGCCGGTGAACTGATACAGCTTGATAATATTGTGAAGTTCGATGAAGAAAGTTCACCACCGCAACTTTATCATTACAACCGTTATCAATCAGCTACCGTATCGGCCGGATTGGCTCCTGGCAAGACCGTAGGCGATGGTATCAAAGAAATGCAAAAGATAGCCGATAAGGTGCTGGATGAAAGTTTCACCACAGCTCTCACCGGTGCATCACGCGATTTCTCTGAAAGCTCTTCCAATATCCTCTTTGCCTTCCTGCTGGCTTTGCTTATCATCTATCTGGTTTTGGCTGCCCAGTTCGAAAGCTTCATCGATCCATTCATCATCATGCTCACGGTTCCATTGGCGATGGCCGGTGCCATCTTATCGTTATGGTATTTCAATCAGACCTTGAATATCTTCAGTGAAATCGGCATCATCATGCTCATCGGATTGGTGACGAAGAATGGTATCCTGATCGTGGAATTTGCCAACCAATTGAAAGAAAAAGGAATGCCTGCCAAAGAAGCCATCCAGTCGGCTGCCGCTGCACGTCTGCGTCCGATTCTCATGACCAGTATCGCGACCGCCTTAGGTGCCTTACCCATTGCCTTGGCCATCGGTGCCGGTGCCAAAAGTCGAATGGGTATGGGTGTCGTTATCGTCGGTGGCATCTTATTCTCCCTGGTGCTTACCTTATTTGTAATTCCTGCTATTTACAGTTACCTCTCAAAAGACAAAACAGAACATGCGTAAATTTCTTATAAGTTTAAGTCTATGTATGCCCTTGTTGAGTGCTGCACAAAACATGGGTTTGCTTACCTATCAACAGGCCGTTGAACTCGCGTTGAAAAACAATTATGACATTCTAATCGCACAGAACAACAGCTCCATTGCCACCATTCAAAACAATTATGGCAATGCCGGTTTTCTGCCGAAAGTGGATCTGAATGCCAGCGGCAACATTGCCAATAATAATACCCATCAGGAATTTTCAAGCGGACTGAGTGTGAACAAGAACGGTGTTTCATCAAATAATATCAATGCAGGCGCTTATCTTACCTGGACGGTTTTCGACGGCATGAAAATGTTTGCCACGAAGGAACGTCTGAACCTCTTGCAACAGGAAGGTGAACTGAGTTTCAAGATTCAACTCGAAAGCACCATAGAAGCAGTCACCTTGCTGTATTTTCAAATCGTCAGACAAGAGCAACTGATCAAAGGTATCCGCACGGCCATGGATGTGACCGATGAACGAATGAAGATGGCAGAGAAACGAATCGCTCTCGGCTCGGGTTCGAATGTGGAATTGTTACAAGCCAAACTTGATAAGAATGCACAAAAATCGAATCTGATTCAACAGCAAAATACCTTGCATGAGGTGAAGAAGCAATTGCTGGTGTTGACCAAGTCTGACTTGTCAAGTAACTTTTCAGCCGACAGCAGTTTCGCCTTTGACAACTTACTTTCGATGGAGTCCATCAAACAAAAGATCGATGAAGACAATCGCAGCATCCAATTCTCAAAAAAGAACAGTCTGGTGGCAGCGCAATATATGAAGGAACTTCGTGCACAAACATTACCCAAGGTGGCTATCAATTCGAATTATCTCTTTGCACGTTCTGAAAATGCGGTAGGTCTAACCCTCCTGAATCAGAACCTTGGCTTTAATGCAGGACTTTCTGTTTCATGGAATCTCTTCAATGGGTCTATGACCAAGAATCAAATCAAGGTGGCAGATATTCAATTACGGAACACCGCCTTGGCGACCAATCAATTACAACAACAACTTCATGCCAATGCCTATATCGCCTATATGCGTTGGCAAGGTGATAAGGAGATCCTTGATCTTGAAGAAGAGAATATCGATCTGGCCAAACAAAGTCTGACTATCACCACCGAGCGTATGAAACTCGGTTTAGGCACTTACCTAGAGATCAAAGAAAGCCAGAACAGTTATGAAGCGGCCATCACCCGATTGGTCACTGCAAGGTATAACCTCAAAGAATCTGAAACCACATTGAAGAAATTGACAGGAGAATTGGTGAAATAGGTCTTAGGCGTAAGGAGTAAGGCATAAGGAGTTAGGAGTTACAAGTTTGCAATCACAATGTATGGTTTGATGATTCACACTGTACTTGAATATCTCCTATTCAGTTCCATTGAAGCGACTGATTGTAATATTTAGATGAATGGGAAACTTAATTCAGCTATCGAATAAATTTCCCGCCATAACGCAAATTGGAATACACGATATCTTTGATCTTATGCGTTGGAGTATAATCGGGTACTGATAGAAAATAATTGATAAACACGCTGTCTGTTTCAGGATAATAATTAAAGGTGGCCATCGGGTTGTGTACCATATTCGAAGGATAGGTCATCGATAAATTCGTATCAGCGAAATTCGTAAAATCAGGATACCAGGAGAAACCAAACGAAAACGTACTTTGTCCAATATTGCTTTGAGGTAAATCCTTTTGCATCCTATAAAAATACGTCCAGTTCTGAACATACGAAATAGGCGAGGAAGCATAAGACACCTCGCCTATGATATTGATGACAACACTATCATTCTGCTCTTTTGTATCGATGGTCATGGTATTTCCGACAAATTGCCAGTAATCGTTGGCAATACTGTTAGAATCAATTGCGAGGTTGGTCAAGGTATCAATCGTATATACTCTTGATTTTGAACTTTTGTACACAAAAAAGTATCCATTAAGTTTTTTAATACAGTCACTGAAATCTTTCTTATCAGTATTTTTCTTGGCACAAGATGACATGATAATCAATATTCCGAGGGCAATAACAATAGACTTCTTCATTCTTCTGTTCTTCATAAAGTTAGTGTCGCATTTCTAAACAGACGTAATTAGTTTTCATTCCAACGTGTTTTATCAAAGTAAAGTCAAACTCATTTTTTTTCATTCACAGCGTCTGGAAGTTTGATTGGAGGTGCGATATGATTTCATTTTTCGATACACTGCAAAATCAGAGTCTATGTATGTCTTTGGTCCCGAATACTATAAAGCAGTTTGTGTAAACAGACTAAAAACGCCCTACCTCACCGTGAGTTTGCAGTTTTTCATGTTACGCTCACCGACAATTTGCACGATATAGGTACCGCTACCTAAATGATTGGAAATGCGAAGCGAGGACTTGGTTTCGGATGTCAAAACAATATGTCCTTCAGCATCGTACACATTCACATAGGTTGAAATCCTGTGCGGATCATAAATCATGATGTCCTCCCCTTGTCTGATCGGATTCGGATATACATTCAATTCATCATCTGTCCTGTCGACACTGATGACCGGCGTGGTATTATGCGCATCGAGGTTGATATTATCGAGATACAGATTGTTTCCATAATGACCGATATTTCGGAACGCCACGATCACCTGACTGTTTCCTGCAAAGGATGAAAGATCGATTGAATCGGTTCTCCATTCCGAGGACGCAGGCACATAGCTGTTGGTATTATTGGGTGCTGTAGCCAGATCGCTGCCACCTTTCAGATAAACCTGTGTGAAATGCGCACCGCAATCGGTGGAGACCAATACCGCCATCGTATCGGAATTGGCTGTTGAATATTGCGCAAAGGCGACATCGAATTTCAATTTCGACAGACTCGGTGTCGAGAGGTTGATAAAGAAACGTAAATCGGATTTTCCTCCGTTGGAATAGATATCGAAGTTATTGAAGTAAGCGCTTTGGGTACTGTTACCAAATCCGCCGGCGGCTGTTGACAAGGACCAACTTCCATAAGCATCCAGATCGACATTCTGAAAACCTGAAGGTAAAAACACACCTTGAAACCCTTGATTGACAACAGTAGGGAAGGTATAGTTCGATGTAGTTACATAAATCGTATCGCGGTCTGAGACTCCGTTGCCATCCTTTACTTCGAGTGTCACCATGTGCGTGCCCGGCGTGCTGAACTGCACTTTCGGATTACGGATAGATGATATGGACGGAATGCCTCCCTGGAAGGTCCAGCTCCATGTGGCATTGGTATGATTGAGCATCGAGTAATCTTCGAAAAACATCGTATCGGCCAAGCAATAATTGATCATGTTCAACTTATCGACCGTAATCTGTGCCACAGGTGCTGAAGGATTTTGTTCGAAAGGCGTTTGCCATATTCCTTTACCATAGGAAGCGATCCGCAATTTGCTATCGCGATAAAAAGGACGAGCGATATTGGTATTGAAGAAGGTAGGCAAACCGGTATTGACCACCTGCCAATTGCTCATGGCATTATTCTTATAATACACCGTCTTGTTGGTTCCGACATAAATGCCACCGTTGGTATTGGCGATGAGGGCGAGACTTACAATGTTTTCACCATTCAACATGGAGGTCGACAAATTGGTCCATGATGAACCACCATCGATCGACTTATAGATCTTAGCGCCTGTGCTCACTTCATAATAGGCGATATACACGATTTTTTCATCCTTGGGATCCAAGGCAATCAGTATCTTACGGTTGCTGCCGGTTGGAATGGTTAGCGACGACCAGTTGAGTCCGCCGTCTGTTGTCTTCCATAACACTCCTTTCGAATTCACATCATCAATCTGACTGACATACATCACATTGCTGTTCGATCGGCTGATTTCGATATAGAGCACCTTGTTATTGACACTGGTATCGAAGGTATGCACAAGATTGAAGGACGTGCCACCATCGTTCGTCTTCCAAAGTTTATTTTCGAAACCTAGAAAAGCCATATTATAACAACTAGGGAAAAACTCCATTTCACTGCTTTCGGCCTGACCATAACTTTCATTGGGATGCATAGAAAACGAAGCGCCTGTCATAACAACCACCAAGAACATCATTTTGAGAGTTAAAGGCTTTTAACACACCATTATACATTTCGAGTGGTGTCTCATAATTAAAGAAGGCATTACCAACACCCCAACGAGCATTTTTAATTTGTGTACCATTACGGATAAAATATTTGGATTGATTAAAAGTAATTGGAACCCCTTGTAATACTGCTTGTTTAAAAGTTTTGGCATTTGTTCCCCATTCTCCTTTTGTATCATCATTAACTGTAAATGCACCTGTATAATCATAATTAATAGGTAAACTTTGTGCATCTCTGGCGGGCACTTGGAATGTTCCTATGACCATTTCTAAACTTGATGTACTTAAAGAAATACGAGTGGTTCCAGATTTTCCAGTAACTGGTTGGCCAGTGAATATAGAATAATTAGGATAATATAACTGATAGGCCACTCCTGATGCCAGAACACTACTCATTGCCTCATAGACTCTTGGGGTTAAATCAATACGGGTAATACTAAATGATATATCAGATATTTTATAAGATGTACCCTCAGCAGCAAGTGCAGCAGCTAATGCACCACCAGCAGCAATAGGCACCCCAGTCTCACCAGCAGCAGCAGCAACACCAGCAATAGCAGCAGCCGCAGGGGCATCACCTAACATTAACACACCGCTTGGTGCTAATAAAATTTCTATCGTTACCTCGCCAAGCATACTAGTATCTATAATAGTGGTCGATGCGTTTGGTCCTAATAATCCTAACCAGTTACGAACTGAATATTGGTCTTTATCATTAGCAGTAGCAGGATCAGCCACCCTTCCAATAGGATAACCAGCTCTACGTTTAACTTGCCCATCTTGATAAATATATTTACATGATGGATCAGCATTTTGACCAATACGATTTTTATTATTTCCATCAGTGCCTACCGTAAAATCATACATTAGATTATATAAATAATTGTATTGACTTATATTTTGACGTGACTGGCCATTAATCTTGATTTCCAAATTTTCAATGAGGGAGGCACTATTGCGCGGCAAGAAGCGGCTTTGACAATATCCAGTAGGCCCACCAACAACACACCCATTATGTTGAGTATATCCAGTATAATTAAATTCAAAAGTGGATAAATCAACTAGAGCATTATTAGGCAGTGTAACTATTATTTTTTGCCCAGCCCACACGTCTCCTTGTCCATTATTTGGAACCATTTTAACAGTTTGTTTTTTGAACCCTTGTATTGCTTTAACTCTAAATAAAACTCCTGCAGGTAATGAGGGCGGAATCTCATAATTCGCACCGTTTGGAATACTTGAATAAGTAGTAGACATTATATATTTAATTTAGATAAAAAAAAACAAAAAAATCTTAACATTTTTTAAATGTTTTTATTATAGTATTATTATACCACTTCCAGCAGTCCCAAGATCATCATTTCTAGAAGCTAGCAATTTTTTATATGTG
>CAIQUX010000174.1 GCA_903875055.1 uncultured Bacteroidota bacterium | reverse complement strand
CACTTCCCCGCAGAGTCTCGACAAACACACTCATCTCGTACCTCGAATCAAACTGTCGGACGCTGCGGTAGTAGAATTCAATACCCTATTCAGGATAAAATATGTATCTTGGATATTAATCATGAATAAGAATTCGATAAGCCGCAGCGTCCGACAGGATGATAGAACTAAGTTGAAAATTTCGTTGTCGAGACTCTGCGGGGAAAGAATGATCAGCAAACTGACAGTAGTAAAGTAATCACTGGTATCTTATTTCCGGCTCAGATAATTATAATCCCTCAACAAGGTTTCAAGAAACATATCATCGGGCATCGATGTTTCGATTTGAAGCGCCGATTTGATCTTGTTCGCCACTGTACTAACATAAGCATCAATCGTTGATTTGGCATGTTGCTTTACAATATTGTCAACGATATTGATATCCTTATCACTCAATCGCATCACAGTCGGAAAACTCACCTTATACCCTTTCATATCCAATTCCTGAAAGATGGTATCGCTGAGTGCATAGGGCAGCTTCTTCATCACAACGGTCGTGCCGGCTACCAGATCGCCGATACGCTGATTGTAGGGTGTAGAAACGAAAATGATAAAACCGCATATGCTGCCGACGATCAGTAACATGCCTAAAAAAGTACTCCCTGTCATCAGAAAAATCAGTCCCCATATGCAACCGAAATCAATGAAACGAAGCAACCATCGCAACAGGTACTGACTCACGGTGGCAGTCTGACCATCCATACCCACCACCTTGATCTTGAACAACATCTTACCCGGACTCTGACCGTTCAGAAATAGTTCACACAAAAAATGATAGCAGATAAACGGCGTGATGAGGAAGAGTTCTGTCAATCCGAATTCAGAGGCATTATCAAACCTAAATGTCTTATCGAGCATCGATGACATCAGAAACCAAAACAATAGGAGGATGATGAAATCGACGAGCCACGCAAATAGACGGTAATGAAACGCTGACGTTTCGAACTGCAGATCAATATTGAAGGATGTTTTTACCTGTAGAAGTGCCACCTCGTAAAAGTAAGAGAATTTTTTTTATAAGAATTAAAACCACCCTACATTGTGATGAAATGCGTGAAGGTAAATTCATAGACAAGAATGTGGAACGGTGGAAGGATTATCTCGAACCCACAGACAATCCAGATGAGCAGGCCGACCGCTTCGTGCATCTGATCGATGACCTCAGCTATGCCAAAACATTTTATCCGCAAAGCAAAACAACCAGATTCATCAACGGTCTCGCAGCCCGCCAATTCCAGTCATTATACCAGAACAAAAAAAAGAACTATCATCGTCTCTTCACCTTCTGGAAATATGAATTGCCTTTGCTGTTCGGGAAATATCATCGTATCTATCTCTTCACCTTTTCGTTCTTCCTGCTTTGTGTCATCATCGGTGTCTTTGCCAGCATGCACGATCAGAACTTTGTACGTAGCATACTCGGCGACGGTTATGTGGATATGACGGAAGATAATATTTCGCAAGGCGATCCCTTCGGCGTCTATAAGAAGGGAAATGAATTCGGTATGTTCATCACAATCGCGGCCAATAATATCCGTGTATCGCTGATGGTGTTCGCACTGGGTATACTGGCTTGTGTAGGCACCCTGATGATGTTGTTTGAAAACGGTATCATGCTGGGTTG
>CAIQUX010000173.1 GCA_903875055.1 uncultured Bacteroidota bacterium | reverse complement strand
TGTCCTTCAAAACGAGTGCCTTCACCAAAATCATGCGATCTATTGAGCGAATAATTTCTGGCCAGAGGATGCGCATAATTGACCACAAATTTTTCAAGGGTATTTGTCTGAAAGGTCTTAAAGATGACGGCCAGTTCATCGAGTTCCTTATGATCCTTATCGATACTTAAGAGCAATCCTATTTCAGGTTTATATTTCACCAGCGTACCATCACTTTCATCGGCTTCGATCAGGAGCCAGTCACTTTGCCCGCAATAGGCATTTCCTATCTTGCCTTCTTGTTGCAAGCTCACCAGACCGGCGCCGGTGATAAGGGAAGGACTGATCTTATTTTCATACAAGATATGAAACAGCATAGCGGTAGTGGTTGATTTGCCTGAGGTACCTGCAATGGCAATGGTGCGTTTGCTTGCGCAAATCTCGGCCAGCAATTCGGCTCTCACTACGATGGGAATATCCAATGCCTTGGCTTTGATGATCTCAGGATTCGTATCCTCGATAGCCGTAGAGATGATGACCGCTTCGGTATGTTGGTCGATACCGCTTCCGTCCTGCAAATAGCATTGAATCTGTTCATGCTCAAGCTGTGTTTTGATATAATCATTCTCAGGTTGCGTAAAAAGGCGGTCACTGCCTTTCACTCTTTTGCCGTTTCCGGCGAGATATTGGGCTATCGCACTCATACCGGCACCACCGACACCGATAAAGAAAAAATTAGTCTTGCTTAGAATGTTATTCATATTTGTTGCGGATAATCAGACTGTCCGGGTGAGGTCTGTCTGGGTTCGTGATAAAAACGTTTTCAGCATGTACAGCAGTTCCTTATACTTGCGTTTGCTTCTGGGAAAAATATTGGAGGTCGAAATATGACTGTTGACGAGTATGATATTGTCGGTGGCAATGAACACCACGATTTCCTGTTCAGAGCCATTACTGTTCATCACGCTATTGATCATCAGCACATCGGGATAAGCCGGCATGGTATGATGTCGTAATTGCTGATGGCTAAAAAAAGATTCGAGCAGACGGATATTATCTGCGGTACTTAATCCGGTTGTCAGTTTTTCAAAAAAGAAAGAGCGAGTATACCGTATCACAGCGAGTGTTATGATTCCTCCTGAGATAAAGAAAGGAAATAACTGAGGTAATATTTTGCTACGTGCGAAAGTTCCTTGATGCAGCAATTCATAATAGATAAATGAAAAGACAGCCATGAAAAAGATGAAGAAAATAAAAGGGAATATTTTGCGAAACGAGTTGATAGGATACCGCAATTTCCGTCGGATAAAGGCCAGATCATCATCACTTAGAACGTTTGAAGATGACGGAGGAGGTAGTTGTGATGACATGGAAAATTGGTTGGATAATTCACAAAAATTGGATACGGCCTTTACACCAGATAATGGTTACGGGCTAAGGCGTGAACAAGGCTTTTTTCGCTTCGCGGTTGATAGCTTCGAGCGCGATAGCGGTTGGCAATTCGGCTTCATCGGTCAATACGAATTCGGTCAGTGCTTTGACAAAGACATTGGCCGGAGCGCCCATCGGCATGGAAGAACCTACCCGGTTGAGCATGGTGATTTCTTGTTCCTTTACAGAGGTGATGGTCTGCCATACTTCATGCGATACATAAATTTGTTGCGATAGATTATGTTCATATTCGGCACGAATACTTTGCACCATAGCCAGTTGCAAATCCTGGGCGGTGGAATCTTTGGTATAAAATCGACCGACCATCGCGTTAGGGTGCATACGCTCGACAAAAATCGCCAAACGCTCATAGGCTTGCAAACGCA
>CAIQUX010000172.1 GCA_903875055.1 uncultured Bacteroidota bacterium | reverse complement strand
ACTTGCTGTGAACCCGGACCGCTATATTGAAACATCAAGAGTGGATATTTCTTAGCCGGTGAAAAGTCAGAAGGCTTCAATATCCATCCGTTCAGCATCACCCCTTCTTCATTCGGAACCTGTATCATTTCTACGTTCGCCAAATCATATTCTGTCATCTTCTTTTTCAGACTTTGATTATCCTTCAAGATCCTGATGAGATTCCCATCCTTATTTTTTATGGTATAGACAGACGGTATGTTCAGCAGCGAATATTTATCCATGAAATATTCGAAACCGACACTGAAGTCAACATCATGCCATCCTTTTTCAGGTGTGAGATTTACTTTCTGTTCTCCATTGAATGCGATCGAAAAAAGGTTTCTGTCCATCGATGACACTTCAGTGCCCGTGTAGTAAACCTTATTATTCTTTTCATCCACACCTTGTATCGAAACAACTTCCCAATTTCCTCTCGTGATTTGCGAAGCTGTTCTGGTATCGATGTCATACAGATAAAGGTGATTGTGACCGTCTTTTTCGGACGCATACACAAAGGCATTCCGCTTTTCAAGGAATTTGATATCATCATTCACTTCCACATAGGTGTCACTTTTCTCTTCAAAAATGGATTCAGAAAAACCATTACCCGGATTCACCGCCAGCATTTCAAGATTGTTCTGAAGACGATTCATCCTATAAATGATCAGTGTATTATTATACTTGCTCACCTTGATCCGTGGAATATAGATTTCATCACACTCTCCCAGATCACAATGAATGGTCTTACTGCTCCTCATCTGAAAGATATTAATAGCGATCTTAGAATTCTTTTCACCCGCTTTAGGGTATTTATATTTATAATCAGTCGGATATAAATTATCATAGATGGCAAAATTGTATTCCGGCACTTCGGTCTGATCAAATCGGTAATACACGATATATTTTCCATCCGTACCCCATTCATAGGCTCTGGTAAACTCAAATTCCTCTTCATACACCCAATCACAATTGCCATTGATGATATTGTAGTTGCCATCTTCTGTAATGGCTGTGGTTTCATTTGAAATCAGATCAAGGTAATAGAGATTGTTCTTATAGACATAAGCTACCTTATCGCTTTGCGGTGAAAAAGACGCATGCAGAATCTTCTCATCTTTCACCTGAGAAAGTTTTCCTGCACTCAGGTCATAGACATATACCTTGTACAGGACCGATCGTCTGTAAATATTTTCGCTTTCGGTGAACAATAATAATTTCGTCTCATCGGCATTGAAGGCATAATCATCCACACTCAGTGCCTTCCCTTCGAAACTCAGTTTCTTCAGATTCACCAATACTTTTTCAACCTTCCCATCGACAAACTTCACCTTCTGCAATTCACCATCGGTATTGATCTCGGAATAGAAATTACCGTCTTTCATCGACCGGAAACCGGCAACCGATTCAGACCTGAAGATGCCCTTCGTAAAGATGTCATCCAACGAAATCTGTTTCTTTTCCTGACTGATAGCAACAAAAGGAAGCAAGAATAATAATAAGGTGAGCGTTCGCATGTATTTTGTATTGTTTGAAGAAAATAAATTATACGGTTTTATTGATGACAACCCGCTGCGGTGACGGTCCTTCCACATTTTCCTTATCCCAGGCATTTTTAACTAATTCGGTACAACCGAAGAATACATTCCAGTAATCAGGTTGTGCACAATAAGGTCTGATGGCGAGATATACCATGCCGTCTGCTACTTTGAGCACACTCACCTCAGGTGCCGGTGATTTCAATACTTTCGGATGTGAATGCATCGCTTCGATGGCTACCTTCTTGGCATGATCGATATCCTGAGTCGTGGAAATACCCATCGTCAGGTCCACACGAAGATTTCCGTAGGTTGAATAATTGGTGATCACACCGGTCGACAAGGCCCCATTCGGAACAAACACGGTTTTGTTATCTGCTGTCAGTACGGTGGTATTGAAGACACCTTGTTCGGTTACCACACCTGTTATCCCTTGGGCTTCTATCATATCACCCACTTTGAACGGTTTAAAGATGAGCATCATCACACCACCGGCAAAATTTCCTAAGGTACCGTTCAAGGCAGAACCAATCGCTACACCGGCTCCCACGATCAAGGCACTGAAGGCCGTCGTATCGACACCCAATATACCGGCAATGGAAATGAACAATAAGATGGTCATGGTCACTTTGACTAATGACAATACGAATGTCTCCAGGGAAGGATCATACTCTTTGGCTAGCAATATCTTACGAAGTATGCTGATCAATTTGCCGATCACCCATCGGCCAAGCAGCAATAATACCAGCGCTCCGACCAGTTTGGGTGCAAATGAAACAGCAAAATCCCTGAACTTGTCAAAATAAGAAAAGGTGGTTGTCGCCACCTTATCGGCTTCTTTCACCACATGATGTGTTAACTGTAATAAGGGCATCGTTCTCGTTCTGAATTTAAAATATGGCCAAAAGTAAGATATATATCTTGCTAAATAAAATTAGCGGCCGCTTCCCGACAAGCAATATCCTTCAACATATCAGGCACAATATTAATTGACCGATTCAATACACGACTCGTCAAATACTGCTATTTTTACGACCTAAATTATCGCACTTGTCTGCCACCGTTTTATTGATCACCCCACCGTTTACGCAACTCAATACACCCTATCCTGCGACGGCCTATCTGAAGGGCTTTCTGAATACGAAGACTATTTCTTCCTTCCAATGTGATCTGGGTATTGAAGTGATCCTTAAGATATTATCGTCCGAAAACCTGACGCATCTATTTAGCCTCATTGAATCAAAAACTGCATCCTTGTCTGCCAATGCGAAACGTATGCATGCCTTGAAAGAGACCTATATCAGCAGTATAGACCCCGTCCTGCTTTTTTTACAAGGCAAGAACCCTACCCTGGCCCATCGTATTTGCCTGGGCGATTTTCTTCCACGCGCATCCCGCTTCGATCAGATCGATGATCTTGTCTGGGCTTTTGGCACCATGGGTGTGCATGATCAGGCCAAACATCTGGCGACTTTATATCTCGAAGATCTGGCCGATCTGATCAAGGAAGGTGTGGATGAACATTTCGGATTCAGTCGCTATGCCGAACGTCTCGGACGATCAGCGAATTCGTTTGACGAACTTCATTCCTTATTGCAACAAGAAGTAACCTATATCGACACGATAACGCTTGAACTTCTGGAAGAAAAGATGAAAGGGGTTGAGCCTAAATTGGTCGCCTTTTCGGTTCCTTTTCCGGGCAATTTGTATAGCGCCTTGCGTTGTGCCCAATATATCAAACAACATTATCCAGATGTAAAGACAGCCATGGGCGGAGGATTCCCGAATACCGAACTCCGTTCATTAAGCGATGCGCGTGTCTTTGACTATTTTGATT
>CAIQUX010000171.1 GCA_903875055.1 uncultured Bacteroidota bacterium | reverse complement strand
GAACATTCTATTTCTTTTCTATCTTCGCGCCGATTTTATTTCCTTATTAAACAATACATATATGAAATTCTTTATCGACACAGCCAATCTTGCACAAATTACTGAAGCCAATGAATTAGGTATTCTAGATGGTGTAACGACAAACCCATCTTTGATGGCCAAAGAAGGAATCAAAGGAACTGAAGCCGTGATGAAGCATTACAAGGACATCTGTAACATTGTCAATGCTCCCGTGAGCGCTGAGGTAATTTCTACAGATTTTACCGGTATAGTTGAAGAAGGGAAGATTTTGGCAAAAATTGATCCGAATATTGTGGTTAAAGTGCCGATGATAAAAGACGGGATCAAAGCCATTAAATGGTTCACTGATAACAATATCAAGACAAACTGTACATTAGTATTTTCTGCAGGGCAGGCTATCCTTGCTGCAAAGGCCGGAGCGACGTATGTTTCTCCGTTTATTGGACGTATCGATGATGGAAACTGGGATGGTGTTGAACTGATTGGACAAATTTCTCATATTTATAAAATGCAAGGTTTTGAAACTGAAATCCTTGCTGCTTCGATCCGAACTTCATTACATATTGTCCGTTGCGCTGAAGTAGGCGCTGATGTGTGCACTTGTCCTTTATCAAGTATTCTGGGCTTGTTAAAACATCCATTGACAGATTTGGGTCTGGCGCAGTTTTTGGCAGATGCAAAAAGTATGCAATAAATAAAATAGCAAAGATTTCACATGTTTTAGTCAAAAGTAACCTGTAAATCTAGAATTATTGTCCGATTTTTCTTTTGTGCCATAAGAGTTTTCTTCTTCCAAACTGAAGAACACAGGTGAGCTCAATTTTGCCCTAAAAGTCAGATTTTTTTTCAATAGACCTTATTGGGTAGAACTTACATTACTTAACATAATATTAATTATGGATCAAAGAAATCATTTTCTTTATGAAAAACGTACTCTCTAAAAAGTACTGTGTGTGAGGGTTTTACTCAACAGATACTTTACTTTTTCAACAACAGCATCCGTATCATAGCCACATTCTTTATGCAATTCAGATGGTTTTCCATGCTCCACCAATCGATCCGGAATACCCAGCATCGTAACGGTCGGTGTATAATGATGCAATGAGAAAAACTCGAGACAAGCCGAACCAAAGCCACCGACTATGGTGCCATCTTCGATTGTAATCACTTGTTTGAATTGTCGTCCTACCTCATGCATGATTTCTTCATCCAACGGTTTGACAAAACGCATATTATAATGCGCCGGTTGAATACCTTGTTCTTTTAGCTTCTGGCAAGCCTGAATTACAAAATTACCTGGATGTCCGATTGATAAGATGGCTATATCCTCGCCATCCTGCACTAGTTGCCCCTTGCCGATTTCCATTTTCTCAAACGGTGTCTGCCACTCAGGCATCACGCCTTCTCCCCTCGGATAACGAATGACAATCGGCAAATCCATATCATCCAATTGAGCCGTATACATCAAATCTCGTAATTCTTTTTCATTCATCGGAGCTGATATGATCATATTTGGAATACAACGCATATAAGCAATATCGTATACACCATGATGGGTCGGACCATCATCTCCAACCAAACCTGCCCGGTCTAGACAAAAGATCACAGGCAATTTCTGAATAGCCACATCATGTACTACCTGATCATAAGCGCGTTGCATGAAGGATGAATAGATATTGCAAAAGACTTTCATTCCTTCTACGGCCAAGCCTGCACTCAACGTCACAGCATGTTGCTCGCAGATTCCCACATCAAATGCCCGGTCTGGCATTTCAGCCATCATAAACTTTAAAGAACATCCTGATGGCATGGCCGGTGTGACCGCCATGATTTTCTTGTTCTTATTTGCTAATTCAATAATTGACTTCCCAAATACATCCTGATATTTAGGAGGCTGGGGACTGTCATAAACCACCTTATTTATTTTTCCGGTCACTTTATCAAATAAACCGGGTGCATGCCAAAGGGTCTGGTCTTGCTCTGCAAGTTCATATCCTTTTCCCTTTATTGTGTTGATATGCAATAACTTAGGGCCCTTTATCTTCTGTAAATCTCTAAGTGTTTCTACCAGCTTCAACACATTATGCCCATCCACCTGACCAAAATAACGAAGCCCCAATCCTTCAAACAAATTACTGGTTTTGGAGACTACCCCTTTCAATCCAGCCTCGATTTTTGACGCCATTTTCTGATGAAAACGGCCGCCCGGCAATTTGCCTATCATATTCCAGACATCGTCGCGAACCTTGTTATAGGTCTTTGAGGTGGTGATATCCGTCAGATATTCCTTCAAGGAACCCACATTCGGGTCGATACTCATGTTATTATCATTCAGGATTATCAGCATATCAGCTCCTGATGTACCGGCATGTTGTAACGCTTCAAATGGCAATCCTGCCGTCATAGCGCCATCACCGATGATGGCCACATGCTGTTTATTGACATCACCATTGAGTTTGGCCGCAATTGACATACCCAAGGCCGCCGAAATAGACGTAGAGGAGTGCCCTACCCCGAAGGCGTCATACACACTTTCGCTTCGCTTAGGAAATCCGCTAATGCCGTTATACTTTCTATTGGTATGAAATACGTTTCGTCTGCCTGTGAGGATCTTATGACCATACGCCTGATGCCCGACATCCCAAACCAGATTATCATCCGGGGTATTAAACACATAATGTAAAGCAACGGTCAGTTCAACCACACCCAGACTAGCCCCGAAATGTCCGCCATTCACGCTCACCGAATCAATGATAAATTGCCTGAGTTCGTTACACACCTGCTGAAGGTCATCCTTTTTTAATTTTCGTAGATCTGATGGGAAATCGATGGTTTGTAACAGAGGGCCGGCTTTAATTTCCATGTGGGACATATTGATGCATCAAAAATACATTTTTTTTAATACGCATTTGTTTAAATCATCCTAAAAATGGGAATCGAGTTTATTTATAGGATGAAGGACTAGCCCCTTTTTTCTTAGGATATTACCTAACTTAGCTGTAACATTGAACTCCTATTTCAAACCGGTCTTGTACCGACAAACTACTGATCCCCTCTCATGGAAAAAGGCACCCTTCATCTTGTACCCAATGTATTGGCCGAGCAATCTATTCATATCATTCCTTCCTATCTGAAAGAGGTGGTGACCGGTATCAACGTCTGGTATGTCGAAGAGATACGCAGTGCAAGACGTTTTTTAAAGGCTATGAACAAGGAAATTGTGATCGATGACCTCACCTTTTATATGCTCAATGAACATGAAAAGGATTCACTTCAATATGCCAAAAAAATCCTGGAAGCAGGCACCGATATCGGCATGATCAGCGAATCGGGCTGCCCGGGTGTGGCCGATCCGGGAAGCAGTCTGGCACAAATTGCCCATCAGATCAACGCTAAAGTAAAACCTCATGTAGGCCCCAATTCCATCTTACTGGCCCTGATGGCTTCAGGTTTTAACGGACAACATTTTCAGTTTCACGGTTACTTACCCAATAAACAACCTATGCTAAACCTGAAATTGCAGGAAATCGAACGTGAAAGCAAGACCAATAACGTATCCCAGTTTTTTATTGAAACACCCTACCGCAACGATCAGATGATCAAGGAAATACTCAAGAATTGTCATGATGAAACCCGTCTTTGCGTAGCTGCCAATCTTACCGCCGAAACAGAACGCATCATTTCCTTACCAATCAAGAAATGGAAACAACTCAATGTGACCTTTCATAAACAACCGGCAGTTTTCGGGATTTATGTGGATTGAGAGGCGTAAGGAGTAAGGGGTAAGTCGTTAGGGTAGTAAGGCATAAGGGCTTAGTCAATGTATACATCTCGAATGATGATGCATTACAGACCTGAAAAGAATGAATCAGTCTTGTTGACCAGAAAAATCTGTTGGAAATTATCAAGACAGTAGAATCGTTGGATTTTAATTACGAATCCCTTGTATTCCCTTACGTCTTACGACTTACGCCTGAAAGCTTGATTAAAGTACGACAAACACCTTCACTATGCCTGCATTCTCTTACGCCTTACTCCTTATGCCTATTTTACAGCCCCACTTTCTCTGGCTCCGATACATTTACGATACGGTCAACGATGTATTGTCCGTTCTCCTGATTTTTGCCATTATAGTTATCCCCTCTCCAAGGCAGCGATTTACGGTATTGGGTATAATGCACTTTTACCGTTTTGTTGCTGACTTTATCCAGACTGTCAGCAATTTTACCATCGATGACAGAGAAATAGAAATTGTTGGTATTGATAGTGCCTCCCTGGACAGATCGTAAACCGCGTTGCACCATTTCCCCTTCAAAGGTTTTGAAGATATTGCCCTTTCTGGAACATTTGATCAATAAGCCTTCCCTCGACCCGTCGCTGAATGAATTGTAATAAAACCAATACACATAGCCCGCTCCAAAGAGCAGTAAGAACAGGATAGACATAAAGATGGCTTTTTTCATGCGTAGTATTTTGTGTAAAAATACTTCAAAACATCAATTGCACAAGGGTATTTTTAGCCAACCGATGGCTGGCTCCCTTCCCTTTTACATTTCTGTATTTCATATTCAACTTTGTAGTCCTTCAACGACCTTTTTTTGCCCAAAAAGTGAAAAATATACATCATCTGGTGGCAAAAAGGGTGGTTTTTAGCCATCAAAAATTCCCATCTACAGCCATTTCTCCCCGCTGAATAAATAATTTGCTCGCTGAATAAATAGTGGTTGTGCGATAAAACAAGCTATTTTATGTTTGCTATGCATTCGGGGAAAAGAAGAGGCGCCCTTTTTAGACCAGAATGTCCTTGGTATCCGAAAACAGGTTAGCAGAGTAGGAACATCATCTAAAGTAAAAACTAAGTACAATGAGTAATTTAAATCCTAACAAGATTAACATGGTATACGCCGCGGCCGATATCACGCTGATGAAAAGTAATGCAAGCAGCACCGGCGGCAAAATACCTTCCACCGCTATCCTCACCGAAGATGAAAGGGCTAAAAGCGGTTTAGACATCGACGTCATCAACAAGATCTTTGTTGAAGACACTTTAAACGAACTGAATGCGAACGGGGCCAGTATCATGTCGGCCTGGTTCAATATTCAGAATGTAGCCAACGACTTCACGTTTTTTGAACAATCAGACGACATCATCAGCATTTACGAGAATATCGTCTTACGACTCCGTGATGCGCAGCGTATTGCAGGCAGGGAAGCTTTTGCCGCTTGTCTGGTGGCATACGGATTGTATAAAAGCGCCGCTGAAGCCGGCGTGCCGGGCGCACAGGAAAGTTATAATAAACTGAAAGTGCGTTTTGAAAAATTGAACGTGGGGGCACCACCACAGACAACACCTTAAGGGGTTGATTCGAGACTTTGAATTTGTGTTAGGCATAAAAAAGAAGGGGGCTGCGTTTTAAACAAGGCCTTCTTTTTTTGAGCTTAGCAAAAATACCCAATCATTGGGTAAACAATACCCAATCATTGGGCAATCAATACCCAATCATTGGGTAAACAATACCCAATCATTGGGTAAACAATACCCAATCATTGGGCAATCAATACCCAATCATTGGGCAATCAATACCCAATCATTGGGCAATCAATACCCAATCATTGGGCAAACAATACCCAATCATTGGGCAAACAATACCCAATCATTGGGCAATCAATACCTAATATTTTCAATAAAAACAAAATGATCAAATAATCTTATTACATGAAAAAGACACTGAATACCGATATTGATCCCGTCGGAATAGTAAAAGACTATTGTAAAAAGCACCGTATTTATAAATCAGGGCTTGCAAGAATGATGAATATCAATTACAAATTTGTCATTAATTCACTGAAAGGCAAAACTATGGATATCGACAAACTGGTCGCCTTCAGTCATGCCCTGCAATACAATTTCCTGCGCGATCTGGCGGCTCAGCTTCCTGCCTCCTACCCTAGCCATGATCCTGAGATGATCAAAAGGGAGCAGGAAATTTTACAGTTGAAGGAACAGCTGACCCAAGTTGAAACCGAAAAGAAATTGCTCGAAAAGATGTGGCTGGGTAAAGGCTAAAAGATGAGTGTTGCGCAATGGTTGCAGTTATTCACCAACGATTCTTTTTCACCATTCTCTGTTGGTTCGGAGAACCATTTTTATCGGTCGTTCGACATGCCGGCAAAGCCGAACATGGCGAACAGCGTGTGCTGACCCAAGTTGAAACCGAAAAGAAATTGCTCGAAAAGATGTGGCTGGGTAAAGGCTAAAAGATGAGTGTTGCGCAATGGTTGCAGTTATTCACCAACGATTCTTTTTCACCAT
>CAIQUX010000170.1 GCA_903875055.1 uncultured Bacteroidota bacterium | reverse complement strand
TGCGAATGGCGGAGCAGGCTCATTTGTCTTTTCTATTTTGCCTGCCGGTTCATTTACAAATCTGTCACCCAACACTTATACAGTCATTGTTTCAGATGCCAATAGTTGCACGTCATCAACCACATTAACCATCACAGAACCTGCTGCCATTTCATTGCTTTCATTAACGCATACGAATCTGTCATGTCATAACATAACAGATGGTAGTATTCATATTTCATGCACAGGAGGAACAGGTACCTTACACTACAAATTATTGCCGCTGAATACTTCAAATCTTACAGGCGTCTTTCCTGGATTAAATGGAAATACATACACCTTGGTCGTCACCGATGATTCGAATTGTGTATACACGACCACGTCCACCATCATTAATCCGCCATCGTTGTTATATACAAGTGTCTCTTCATCGCCAATTAGTTGCAATGGAAATACAAATGCCTCGATTGTTGTTATCACTAGTGGCGGTACAGGATCATACAATTATTCTATCAGTCCGGCATTGAGTCCTACCAATACTACGGGTGTGTTTAATTCATTATCTGCTAATCTATATACCGTCACTGTTCATGATACGAATAATTGTAGTCGAGATACGGTCGTTTCCATTACACAACCTCCACCGGTTATCGGATCCTTTTTGCTACAGCAAAACGTGTCATGTTTCGGCGGAAGTAATGGTGCTTTCACTGTCTTTGCCAATGCAGGGTGGGCGCCTTTTACCTACTATTTACTGGGCACTACAGTTTCTAACACGACGGGCGTATTCAATAATATGCCGGCAGGTACCTATTCTGTTCAGTTGGTCGATTCGGCTTTTTGCTCAACCATTGTATCACCCATCATAGTGAGCCAACCGCCTCTGCTGATATGGGATTCGATCATCAATCCATTGATTCCTTGTCATGGTGATTTTTCTAATTGGGTGAAAGTATTCGCAAGTGGTGGCACAGGTATAAAAACATATTCTGTATCGCCGCTTGGCCCACAAAACAATACTTCAGGTCAATTTGCCGGTCTTACTTCACAGGTCTATACAATTACTGCCAAAGACGCAAACAATTGTACGATAACCACCATCGTGAATGTGACTCAAAATCCTGAAATTAATTTCAATGCATTGGTGCTGAATCCTCCGACGTGCCATGGCGATCAAAACGGCAGTATACTCTCAACGGTTTCTGGCGGTACGCCTCCATTGAATTATCAACTCAACGGAGCTCCTGTCACCACAACATCAAACTTTACAAATCTTATTGCAGGGATTTACACCTTAACTGTGCATGACTTTCTTACTTGTAAAAAAGATACCCTATTAAATTTAAACGATCCTGATCAGGTGATGATGACTGATTTGGAAGTTGGTTCTGTCATCTGTCCTGATTCAAGTGATGCGGAGATTCATATTAAGGGAATTGGTGGAACTGGCAGTTTGAGATATTCGGTAATGCCGGATTCAATAAGTAACAATACAGGTAATTTCTTCTTGTTGCCTACAGGAACATATACACTCATTATAAAAGACTCCTTGGGTTGTTCTATCGACTCTACAGTGTTTGTATCTCCACCTTTGAATCCTATGAGCATCACGATGTCAAGTCATGATCTTGGATGTCTTGGATTGGGTACTGAAGGTTGGGCAGAAGCCGATGTTATTGGAGGCGCACATCCTTATTCTTATTTGTGGAATACAACGCCGCCTCAAGTTGATATGCGAGCCACCGAACTTAGGTTTGGCTATTACATTGTTCAGGTGACAGATTTTAAAGGGTGCAATATCTGGGATACTGTCTATGTTAAACCGGGAACTTGTTGTGAAGAGGTCTATATACCGAATGCCTTTTCTCCCAATGGTGATGGGGTGAATGATATATTCAGGGCTATTACAAGTGCGGGTATTCAACTCTTTCATTTCGATGTCTATAATAGATGGGGTGAACTTGTTTGGAATACCAACGATTATACGAAAGGCTGGGATGGAAGTTCCAAAGGAGAGGGTGCTAGTAACAATAGCACGTATTACTACATATTTGCCTATAAATGCCTGACTGATGGAAAAACCTATATTAAGAAAGGGGATGTGATGGTGATTAGGTAAATTCAAATTAAAGTGAGTTGGTTATATATATGTCTATCAACGAATTGTAGTCCTGTGATAGAAGACTATTTATTCACGCTGTTCGCTTTTCCCTCAATGAAGCGAACTCCATTAAAAACCGAGAATAGCAGTTTTTTATCCACGCTGTTCGGCATGTTCGCTTGCGGCATGTCGAACGACAGATAAAATTGGTTCTCCGAACCATCAGCGCGATGTAAATAAGCATGGTTGCTGTATAAGAACAACGATAGCATTAGAACAGTTACAATGCCAAAAAATGTATTAGATTACTTCAACTTTCACTTTATTGTGTAATTTTGGCGCATCTTAATGTATGATTCATAGACTCGAAGTATATAAAGCAGCTATTTTCAAGCTTTGTGAAACACACAAAGTGAAAAGTCTGTATGCGTTTGGTTCAGTATTAACGAATCAGTTTAATGGGGAAAGCGATATTGACTTTATCGTAGATTTTAAACATATTGCGGTTGAAGACTATGCAGATAATTATTTCGACTTCAAATTTTTGCTACAGGATATCTTAGAAAGGTCTATTGATCTTGTCGAAGAAAAGGCAATTAGAAACCCTTATTTTAGGCAATCAGTTAACATACAACGACAACTTGTGTATGGATAATGAGTTAAA
Source organism: uncultured Bacteroidota bacterium (assembly GCA_903875055.1). Lineage (GTDB taxonomy): Bacteria > Bacteroidota > Bacteroidia > Chitinophagales > Chitinophagaceae > OLB11. Next base: position 591 of record CAIQUX010000170.1, on the reverse strand, counting down.
AGCACTGCTATTTGATATTTTAAACGCGGTCATGGAAATTGAAAGTTTCTTTACAGACTTGCCGAAAGAATTTGAAATATACCAACGTGATGTCAGAACGAGACGAGCTGTTGAAAGAAATATCGAAATAATTGGTGAGGCCATGAATCGGATTTTGAAAAAAGACGAGTCAATTATTATTACGAATTCAAGAAAAATTGTGGACGTCCGAAATATAATCATTCACGGCTATAATGCTGTATCCGATGATATTATTTGGGGCATTGTGATCAAGCATCTTCCAATATTGCAAATAGAAGTTGAGGAGCTGCTGAATCAATAAGAATACACGCTGTTCGATATGCCGCAGAGTCACGCTGTTCGCCATGTTCGCTTTGCGGCATGTCGAGCGACAGATAAAAGTGATTCTTTAAATTAATAATGGCGCAAAACAACGAGGCCCTTTGGTTGGTGAGACACCAACCAATAGAAAAATGAGGCGTGGGAATTGTGCGTTAGCTTCTCGTGCTGTATTGCAAATTTCCATTCATTATCTTTCTGTATTTGAAGATCGATATATAGAAAGCACGAGATGCCAGCACATGGGCAACG
>CAIQUX010000169.1 GCA_903875055.1 uncultured Bacteroidota bacterium | reverse complement strand
ATGGCTGGCATTTTCTATGCCTCGGTTCGTGTCCCCCCGAACCGAAATCGTGAATAGATGGCATGATTCGTGAGGACACGAAATATGGCGATGTACACGACTACCGGTTCAATGGCCGGCATTTTCTTCACTTTATGCCTCGGTTCGTGTCCCCACGAACCGAAATCGTGAATAGATGGAATGATTCGTGAGGACACGAACCATGGCGATGTAAACGACTACCGGATCAATGGCCTACATTTTCTTCACTTTCGGGGGCATGCCTTATCCCTGATGCCTGCCCAACTTTGCCCTATGTTATAAGGTAAGATGGCATTACCTTTGCCCACTTTATGAAATACGCAAGTGAAATCGAGAAACGCAAGACTTTTGCCATCATTTCTCACCCCGATGCCGGTAAAACCACCCTCACCGAGAAATTCCTCCTCTTCGGTGGTGCCATTCAAACGGCAGGTGCCGTGAAATCAAACAAGATTAAGAAACATGCCACCTCCGACTTTATGGAAATCGAACGTCAAAGAGGTATCTCGGTGGCTACCTCGGTGATGAGCTTCGAATACAAGGATAAACTCATTAACCTCCTCGATACACCCGGGCATAAGGATTTTGCCGAAGATACCTATCGTACCCTCACCGCTGTGGATAGTGTGGTACTCGTCATCGATTGTGTGAAAGGCGTGGAGGAACAGACCGAAAAACTGATGGAAGTCTGCCGTATGCGCGATACACCCGTTATCATCTTCATCAATAAGATGGATCGCGATGGCCGCAATCCCTTCGACCTGCTCGAAGAAGTCGAAAAGAAACTCAGTATCAAAACCCAGCCTTTGTCGTGGCCTATCAATATGGGGCGCGATTTCAAAGGGGTTTATAATGTACATAATCACAGTCTCCTCACCTTTGGCGCCCATCAGAAAGCCACCGATGAGGACATGGTGAAAATACCCGACTTGTCAACGCCTCTTATCGAGGAACTGGTGGGCAAGAAGGATGCCGATGCCCTTCGTGAAGATATGGAACTCATCATGGGGGTCTATGAAAGTTTCGATAAGGAGGCATATCTGGCCGGACATCTGGCGCCGGTGTTTTTTGGTAGTGCCGTCAATAACTTTGGTATCAAGGATCTGCTCGATACCTTCATACAGATAGCCCCTTCACCCAAACCCCGTATGACCGACAAACGCGAGGTGACAGCCGAAGAGGATAAATTCACCGGTTTCGTGTTTAAGATACATGCCAATATCGATCCCCGTCACCGCGATAGGGTGGCTTTCTTACGTATCTGCTCGGGTAAGTTTGAACGCAATACCTTTTACCATCATGTGCGTTTAGATAAGAATGTGCGTTTCAGTAACCCCTATACCTTTTTGGCCAGGGAAAAAAACGTGGTCGACGATGCCTATCCGGGTGATGTGGTGGGTTTGTTCGATACCGGCAATTTCAAGATCGGCGATACGCTCACCGAAGGCGAAGTGATGACCTATGTAGGTATACCAAGTTTCTCGCCCGAGATATTCAAGGAGCTGATCAATAACGATCCGATGAAAACCAAGCAACTCGAAAAGGGTATCCGTCAGTTGACCGATGAAGGGGTTGCGCAGTTGTTTACCCAACATGGCGGCAACCGCAAGATCATAGGTTGTGTGGGCGATCTGCAGTTTGAGGTCATCCAATATCGTCTGTTGCAGGAATATGGTGCGGCTTGCAGTTTCAAAACGCTTCCGTTCTACAAGGCTTGCTGGATACAGGGCGATGCTACCAAGGTTGCCGATTTTGTGCGGTACAAGCAAGCCAATGTGGTGAACGATAAGGAAGATAATCTGGTCTATCTAGCCGAGAGCGAATGGTATCTGAATACCGAGAGGACCAATAACCCGGCCATCAAATTCTTCATCACCAACGATTATAAACACGAGTTGGCGTAATTATCCTTCATTCCGAAATCAAGGGTCATGGATTTCAACTATATCTATACCGACAGACTTAAATTGCGATTGCTTTCGCCCGAAACCCGCAACCTCGTATTTGAAACGCTCGACGATGAAGACATCAAGCGCTTCTTTGGTATCGTCTCCGATACTGAATTGGAATTGGAACGCTTGAAGTATCAAAAGGGAATGGCCACCTATAACCGCACTTATCTTCTCTTTCAACTGCTGGATAAGGACAGCGATGTGGTGATGGGAGGCTGCGGTTTGCATAACTGGATGCCCGAACACAGTCGCTCTGAAATCGGTTACGCTTTGAATGATGATCAGTACAAACAAAAGGGTTTTATGACAGAAGCAGTGCGTGTGGTGATCGATTATGGGTTTCAAACCCTCCATCTGAATCGTATAGAAGCACTTGTGGGTTCAAATAATACGGCCTCACTTCGTCTGATACAGAAGATGAATTTTAAGAAAGAAGGTGTGTTGCGCGAACATTATTGTAAGAATGGCATACTGGAAGACTCCGTGGTGTTTGGTCTGCTGAAAAGCGAATATCGTCCTGAGTAGGGGTTTGATGGCTTATTCGCCCGGTTTGTTCTTAAGGATACCGATAACGAAGTCGATGACTTTCGAGAAGATAGAGATTTTCTCTTCGGCCGATTTACCTACTTTAAGTGTCGAAAGCAGGTCGTCGTTGAGAGCGAGAGAATGATTGATCTGAGGAAGGACCAGAAAACACATGTAAAACACAAACAACACGATGAACGATACGGAGGTGTAGCGAAGCAGTTTGCGTTTATCATTGATATAGGCAATGACCGCGAGACTACCGACAAGAAACAGAAGAAGAAATATCCAATTATGGGTAAACCAACTGTTTTGAATAAAATGCATCGATCAAATTGATTAAAGGTTTGTAAAATTATTGAATCCCGATGGAAAAAGAACATTCGTTTCGGGGATATTCTGAAAAAAGGCTATATTTTTGTTTCCTTCGATATGAAAAGACTTTACACCTTCCTTTTTCTTGTGTTGTTTGCGGCCAATTGCATGGCTGCCGGCGATGATGTGAAGTTGTTTTCATTGTATCCGGTTCCCTTGAAATCCAACCGACTGTCGGTTCAGATTAATTACAGCGGCTCAGGTATCAGCAGTTTCGAGGTCAGGAGTCTGATCGGAAAGAAAATTCAGGAAAAAAGCATAGCCAACGGTGCTGATGTCATTTCATTCGATGAGATGGATGTCAATCCTAACGGCGTCTATATCGTCTTAGCCAAGGATGCCAACGGCAAAGTCCTTGAAATCTCTAAATTCACTATCAACAGATAATTCATGCGTTCGACCAAATCACTCATCTACGGACGCAATCCCGTACTGGAAGCCTTACAAAACAATGTGCCTTTAGATCGTATCCTCATGCATCACACTATTTCGGGTGAGAATGTGGGCGATATCATCCGTATGGCCAAGCAGGCAGGTACGCCTATCGTACGTGTACCGGTTGAGAAGTTAAACGCGATGGTGCGTGGTGTGCATCAGGGCGTGATCGCCTTCGGTTCGATTGTCGATTACACACCTTTACAGGATATCATTTCGCATTTATATGATCAGGGTAAAACGCCTTTTCTGTTGTTATTGGATGGCATTACCGATGTGCGCAATACCGGAGCTATCATCCGAAGCGCGGTCTGTTGCGGTGTGGATGCCATTATCTTCTCAGAGAAGAATTCGGCGCCTTTGCATGAAGATATGGTGAAGACATCGGCAGGTGCCATGATGCAAATCACCTTCT
>CAIQUX010000168.1 GCA_903875055.1 uncultured Bacteroidota bacterium | reverse complement strand
GTAAGGGTTTCATTGATTTCTCCACTACACAGAAAAACACAAAAAATCACAAAAATTCTTAAATTTGTTGTACAAAAGGTTGAAACATGTTTAAACAAAATATAGCGGTCACCATTAACAAGCAATGACTTGATAAAAACGGACTGGCTCCCATTCGCATCAGAGTTACTATTAAAAGGAATGTTACTTTCTATCCGGTAGGTTTGAGTATACTGCCTGAGCAGTTTGACGCGGTGAAACGTGAGGTGATTAAACATCCGAATAAGGTATTGATGAATGCTTCTATTCGGGCTAAGATGGCGGAAATTGAAGCGAACTACGTAGAACATAGCCTATCTGGCAGAGGTGGCCTGTTGCCCAAAAAGGAGAAGGTACTTTATTTCAATGAGTACGCGACAATGAAACTCAAAGAATGGGAGAGAAGGGATTCTCCAGGCACCTCCAGGCATAAGTTAAGTTACCTGAAGAAATTCAATGAGTTTAAGTCGAAGATCCGGCTGACCGAATTCACTCCTGACCTTCTCCGGCAGTATGAAGATTACTGCCGCGATCTCGGTAATGGCACCAATACGATCTGGAGCAGCTTGAAATTTGTAAAGACTGTTATTAATTCAGCCGTGAATGATAATGTGATTGCAAATAACCCGATGAAGGGCTATAAAAATACAAGCTATCAAAGCCCTCAGCGCTTGTTTTTAACAGAGGTTGAAATCAACAAACTGGAAAAATTCGTACTGGAATCAAATAGCTTCGTGAATGAAGCCAATTGGTTTCTTTTCTCTTGTTACTGCGGGCTTCGCTTTGGTGATTTGGTAACATTTAATAGATCGTGCATTATTGATGGTCGGATCATACTCCGAACATCCAAAGCAAAGACGGATGTCAGTATCAAAATTCATCCGAAATTAAAAGCCGTCATTGACCGACTTGGGCCAAACCTGACTACCAATGAAGATTACAACCGGAAATTGAAACTTATCGCCTCTGCCTGCGGAATAGATAAGCCGCTGACAAGCCACTTGGCTCGTCACTCATTCAGTGTTTTATGCTTGAACAAAGGAATATCGATGGAATCTGTCAGTAAGATACTGGGTCATACTTCTAACCGAACAACACAGATTTATGCAAAGGTTACTAATCTAAAATTGGATGATGAGATTGAGAAGGCATTAGGTCGAAAGAATTATTTGTTTGCCGGTAGTCATGAAGCAGCTCAACGGGGAGCAATGCTCTACAGTCTTTTCGCCACTTGCCGACTACATTATATCAATCCGACAGAATGGTTGGTGGATGTGCTCAGCAAAATCAAAAATTATAAAATTAATCAGATAGAAGAACTGCTCCCGCAAAATTATAAGAAGTAGACGGCTTTATGAAGAAGGGGTTAGCATCGGGTATACCTTAAGATCTACCAATTGAATCTGGTCAACGGTGACACACTTTCGAATGCCTGCTTCGAAGATAACATCATCTGTATTCAGATCGTTATCCTATTCTACAATCCTTAATTTGGCGTAGTTCAACATGATCTTTTTTTCACCCATGGTGCCGAAATTGATGGTGGCGACCTGATTGGCGATTGATCCTTCCATTGAAATGATTTGCCCCATACCGAATCGCTGATGTTCCACCTTCATGCCTGTTCTCATATTCGCCGGATTATCAGGTACGAAATCAGATGGAGGATTATGTGTCGATGCCGGTTTGGGAATCAATTTCTTCTGTTGAATGACATTATCATCCGACGATGGATTGGATCGAACGAAGGTGGACTTGAACGCAGGTTTTTCAGCCATACTCATGTCCAGCAAGGCTTTAGGTAGTTCGTCGATAAAGCGACTAGGTTCGTTTGAAATCAGACTGCCAAACCGATAACGGTTATTGGCATAACTGACCCAGACTTTTTCCCGTGCTCTTGTTATGGCAACATAAAAGAGGCGTCTTTCTTCTTCGAGATCGGCTCGGTCATACATACTCATGCTGCTTGGAAAAATATTTTCCTCAACACCCACTAAGAAGACAATTGGGAACTCAAGTCCTTTGGATGCATGCACGGTCATAAGTTTCACTGCATCTTCCTCTTCTCCATTATTCTGATCTGCATCAGTCAGTAAGGTAATTTGTTGCAAATACGAACCGAGACTTCGTTCAACCACTTCTCCTTCTTCATCTGGCGTTTCGGTGTACTCCTTGATTGAATTCAAGAGCTCTTGTATGTTTTCATACCGGGCGAGACCTTCCACCGATTTGTCAGAATTCAGTTCTTTTACAATACCACATTGTTTGCCGATTTCGAAGGCTACTTCATACGCATTTTTTTTACTGAGCAAACTTTGGAAATGTCTGATGGCTGTCACAAAATCTTGTATGGTGTTAAGGGTATTGCCTTTGATACCGGCCTCAGCAGCCTGACCAAGCACTTCCCAAAACGTTTTGTTTTGCTCTTGAGCCACGATGGAAATCTTATTCAGCGTTGTGTTTCCTATACCGCGTGCTGGATAGTTGATAATTCGTTTCAGACTTTCCTCATCTTGAGGATTGACTAAAATTCTGAGGTAAGCCACATAATCTTTGACCTCTTTGCGTTGGTAGAAAGACGTTCCTCCGTATATCCTGTATTTGATTCCAAGTCGTCGCAACGATTCCTCAAAAGCTCGGCTTTGCGCATTGGTTCTGTATAGAATGGCGAAATCCTTGTTGCTGAAATGATTGCGCAGCTTTTGTTCCATGATGGCATCTGCTACAAATTTCCCTTCATCATTATCAGTGAATGAACAAACCAATTTTATTTTTTCACCCGATTCCTTTTCGGTCCACAAGGCTTTCTTGATCTGGTTTTCATTCTTCGAAATGACCATGTTGGCCGCATCCAGAATGGTGCTGGTGCTTCGATAGTTCTGTTCAAGTTTAATCACCTTTACTTCTTCATAATCTTTCTGGAACTGAAAGATATTTTCCATACTCGCCCCCCTGAATGAGTAGATACTTTGTGCGTCATCACCAACCACACAAATGTTCTCATTGAGAGCTCCCAATAACTTTACAATATGATATTGGGCCAGATTCGTATCCTGATACTCATCGATCATCACATACCTGAATTTATGTTGATACTTGGCCAGCACATCAGGAAAATTCGTGAGAAGGATATACATGTTCACTAGTAAGTCATCGAAATCCATCGCGCCATTCTTGAAACAACGCTTACTGTAATATTCAAATATCTCGCCTATCATAGGTCGATTACTCCTTGCATCTTCTTGTTGAATTTTAGCATCGGCCCG
>CAIQUX010000167.1 GCA_903875055.1 uncultured Bacteroidota bacterium | reverse complement strand
GTTTTTGAATAACGTGTTTTTGTTTCAAAATAACGTATTCCCGTTTTAAAATAACGTGTTTTTGTTTCAGACTAACGTTAGTTTATAAAAAACTAACGTTATTTTATTCTAACGTTACTTTCTATAAAAGTAATGTGTTTTTATTGCTGAAATAAGTGTTTTAGTATTAAAAACACGTGTTTTTAAGTCGGTATATTTTACGCATAACCTTATCTTCGCGCCGATAAATTTTGTTTGCCCTATCAGCATCCTTAAAATTTTATAGTATGCCAGCATTACACAATCTAGTCTCGCACAAAGAGTTGCGGGAAAAAATGTTACAGGAAACCGAGCCCCGTACCACTATTTCCTTTTACAATTATTTTCATATCGAAGAACCCAAACAGTTCAGGGATGAATTATATGTCCATCTCAGGGAATTAAAGGTCTTCGGTCGCATCTATATCGCACAGGAAGGTATCAATGCTCAATTGAGTGTCCCCGCTTCCAACTTCGACGCCTTAAAAACTTACATTGATTCGCTCAAAGGCCTTGAAGATCTGCGCTTGAATGTGGCCGTAGATGATGATGGCAAGAGTTTCTTTGTCCTGAAAATCAAGGTCAGGGAAAAGATCGTGGCCGATGGCTTGAATGATGAGGTGTTTGATTTCAGCAAAAAAGGCAAGTATGTGAATGCGGCCGAATACAATGCCTTGGTCGATCATCCCGATACCATCATCGTCGATATGCGCAACCATTATGAATATGAAGTCGGGCATTTTGACCGCGCCATTGAAATCCCTTCGGATACCTTCCGTGAGCAATTACCTATGGCGGCCGATATGCTGAAATATCAGAAAGATAAGAATATCATCATGTACTGCACCGGTGGCATACGCTGCGAAAAAGCCAGTGCCTATATGCTGCAACAGGGTTTTGAAAATGTGTATCATCTTGAAGGCGGTATCATACATTATGCACAAACGGCCAGAAAGGAAGGTCTGCCCTTGAAGTTCATCGGTAAGAATTTTGTATTCGATGAACGTCGCGGTGAACGGATTTCGGAGGATGTGATATCGAAATGTCATCAATGCGGTAAGCCGGCCGACACACATACCAATTGCGAAAACCAGGCCTGTCATCTTTTATTCATCCAATGTGATGACTGTAAGGAAACGATGAAAGGCTGTTGCACGGTGGCATGCAGGGATATGATTGAATTACCCGAAGAGGAACAAAAAGAAATCAGAAAAGGAATCGATAAAGGTCAGATGATCTTCAACAAATCAAGAGAAGGCAAATTGCGTCCCCGTCTTGATCAGGAAATATTGAATATAAATCAACAAAAGTAGATGCTGCAGTACGAATCTGAATGAACGAAATGAAGTGTAGATCGATATTAATTTTCTGTATCGACACGTTGAATTTAGTCTCAGGAATTAAAAATTCATAGGCCTTTTTGTATCTTCCGCTTTTAAAAAAATGAATATCATGGTAACAGAAGACAAAGCATATAAAGCCACCCGCAACTATGCGCGTGAAATGGATGACGCCGATACCTTATCGGGTTATAGAAACCGTTTTTTGTTTCCTCAACATAAAGGAAAAGATGTGGTGTATTTCTGTGGCAATTCCTTAGGACTGCAACCCAAAAGTGCCAAAGAATATTACGAGCAAGAGTTAAACGATTGGGCGGCTTTCGGTGTGGAAGGTCATTTTCAGGCTAAACGACCCTGGTTTTCATATCATAAGAATTTCACGGAATCCTTAGCGAAAATTGTCGGTGCTTCTCAAAATGAAGTGGTGGCTATGAATTCACTGACCGTGAACCTGCATCTGCTGATGTTATCCTTCTATCAACCTAACAAACAACGATATAAGATCATCATGGAAGCCGGTGCCTTCCCGTCGGATATGTATGCCATGGAAACACAGGCACTTTTTCACGGGTTTGATCCGGAAGATGCCATTGTTGAAATCGCTCCAAGAAAAGGGGAACATGGTATACATCACAGTGATATCGAAGCGGCCATAAAAAAACATAAGAACAAAGTGGCCTTGGTGCTTTTCGGGGGGGTGAATTACTATACCGGTCAATATTTCGATTTGAAACGGATTGCCGAAATGGCACATAGTGTCGGAGCCATGGTTGGTTTTGATCTGGCACATGCTGTCGGAAATAAGGTGATGCACTTACACGATTGGGATGTCGATTTTGCCTGCTGGTGTTCGTATAAATATCTCAATTCAGGTCCTGGAGCTGTTGGCGGTATCTTTGTGCATGAGAAACATACGAAGAATAAAGACACCTTCCGATTGGCCGGTTGGTGGGGCCACGATGAGAAAACCCGATTCAAGATGAAGAAAGGTTTCAAACCGATGAAAACGGCCGAAAGCTGGCAGATGAGTAACGCACAGGTATTGAATATGGCTGCACACAGGGCTTCGCTGGATATTTTTGATGAGGTCAGCATGACTGATTTGGCGAATAAAAGTTATGAACTGACCAATTATGCAGAGTTTCTGTTGAGACAGCTCACACAGTTGAAATTTGAAATCATCACACCCGATAATCCGCTGGAAAGAGGTTGTCAGCTTTCACTTCTGTTTAAATCTAAAGGAAAGGAAGTATTCGAACATCTTCAAAAGAACGGTGTCATAGCCGATTGGCGAGAGCCGAATGTGATACGTATCGCACCCGTGCCTTTATACAATAGTTTTCAGGATGTCTATACGATGTATGAAATAATGAAAGGTATAAAGTAGGGCCCGCTGAAAAGCACTCAATTTAAGGATGATTTCATATTTCAGCGTAAAAGTAGTGCACTAAGGTGCATGACATTGTAGACAATAAGTT
>CAIQUX010000166.1 GCA_903875055.1 uncultured Bacteroidota bacterium | reverse complement strand
TGAAACGGAAAAAGATTGAGAAGTTAATACTGTACCATTATTGTCTTGTCCTCCATAAATAGATAAAGTACCAGTACCAGCACAATTTTTAAAATCCATTGATACTTTAGACAAAAAACCAGAAGTTCCAGCAGTAAAAGATTGCCAACATGTAGTATAAGCTCCAGATTGCCAACCAGGCGTCGTAATTGATTTGTCAAGTGTAGTTCCGGATAAAAATTTGGAAGCTGTAAAATTTCCATTTACCGTTTTATCTCCAGCAAATGTTTGCGTTTCGGTTGTAACAATTCCTCCATTGGTTACATCGGCTGGTGTAAGGCTCAAAACACCCGATGTAACTGTTGCCCCTTTTGCATTAGAGCTTCCACCGATTGTTCCAATTGAGATAGAATCAGGTGTAGTCCATGATAATGTTCCGCTACCGGAAGTGGATAAAACCTGACCACTTGTTCCATGAGTATTTGGGTAGGTAACAGCACCAGCAGTTAGTGTACCGCTTGTTTTTACATTTGCTACAGATGTATTCCCTAACTGAATGGTATTAGACGCAGAAACAACGGCATTACTTCCTATTGCTGTGGCGTTGATTAAGTCAACACCTCCAACATTTGCATAAGAGCCTATTGCAGTATTGTTACTCCCAGTCTGGTTGGATTGCAATGCACCAATTCCATTTGCTGTATTTGAACTACCTGTGGTGTTGGCTATCATAGCAATAAAGCCATTTGCTGTATTCTGATTTCCTTCGGTGTTTGATTGCAATGCTCCATTCCCATTTGCTGTGTTATCAAATCCTGTGGTATTTGAATTAAGTGCATTAACTCCGATGGCTGTATTGTAAGCGATACTTCCAGCACCCTTACCAATGGTCAATCCATTTACAGTTAAATCAAAAGCACCTAAATCAACCCCATACATTGCACCAGTATAAGGTACAGTATTACTTAAATCTACAGCTGCCCAACTTGCGGCACCCGTTCCATTCGTCCTTAAATAATAACCAGGAGTACCATTGAGGTTGGGATACGTAACATCACCTACAGTTAGATCTCCTGCCGTTAATCCAAATGCACCTAGATCAACCCCATACATTGCACCAGTATAAGGTACTGTATTACTTAAATCTACAGCTGCCCAACTTGTGGCACCTGTTCCATTCGTCCTTAAATAATAACCAGGAGTACCATTGAGGTTGGGATACGTAACATCCCCGGCAGTTATCGTACCAAAGGTTTTAACGTTTTCAATACTTGTATTTCCTAGCTGGATGGTATTTGAATTAGCAACAACGGCATTGCTTCCTATTGCTGTTGCGTTTGATAAATTATCGGAAGCAACATCAGCCCCGAGACCAATAGCAGTATTGTAATTACCCGTAACATTTGTAGACAATGAAGCCTGTCCGATTGCTGTATTTCCTGTTCCGGTGGTATTAGATTCTAAAGCAGATACCCCGCTTACTGTATTAAAACTTCCGGTAAGATTGGATTGTAGTGCACCTTGTCCGGTTGCTGTATTCTGATTTCCTGTTATATTGGAATTCAATGCCCCCGTTCCATTTGCTGTATTATTGTGCCCTGTCGTGTTCGAATTCAAAGCACCCTGTCCGGTTGCAGTATTGGAATATCCTGTGGTGTTTGAATACAATGAGTAAGCACCGATTGTTGTATTATAGTCACCAGTAGTGTTTGAAGAAAGCGCCCCATTTCCGATTACGGTATTATCCCCGACGGATAAATGACCCTTTCCGACGGTCAATCCATTTACAGTTAAATCACTGCCGAATGTTTTAGCTCCTGCCACAGTTTGGGCAGTTGATAAATCAACAAAGTTTTGTGTTGATGAGCCTGTTCCGCCATTAGCGACAGGCACAATACCTGTCAAAGCATCTGCATTTCCCGAAGTAGCTGCATACAAGGCATAAGGTACACTCATTAACTGACTTGTACCCGATATCGTATACGTAGTGCCGCCCGTAGGGTCGGTTTCGGTTTTTATAAAATAAGGGCCATTGGCCCAGTTGATAGCCGCAAAACTGCCCGATACCACCGTGCCAGCACCGATAGACAGACTGGCCAGTCCATTCGGATTGGTAGTGGGGGTATGCGTTTCGACATACACAGCACTACCTGATGATGTGCCCTGTAAGATACTGACCTGTATCCTTACAGGTGTATTGATGATCAGCATGTTGGCCGTGTTTCTGATGACGCTCTGATAGCTCATCGAGGATGGAGCCTGTGAGAAACTGCTCATTCTAAGCAGCATAAGGAGGATTAATAGTGAGACTTTTTTCATTGTTTTGTTTTTTTGCAAAATGTGATTAAAAAGAGGTTAGTGTGTATTGATTAGTTCGGGGTGTGTTGGCTTACTACGGTATTAGGGCTAAGTACACCTACATTGTTAAGTATAATGGCCCTGTCATTATCGGTATTGTTATATCGTATTTTTCCATCCATATTGAGGTCTTCTGCCCTATACACCATTTTCAGGGTGCCATTGACAAAATTCGGTCCACCTAATCCTGTTAGTACAAGATCTTTATCATTGCTGATGCCATTATATTTTACATTCTTATTGCTGTTACCATCACCCGACCATAGCGTATACTTGCCGCCTTCCACTTTTCGGGGTGTATTTACAATATTAATTGAGGTGTACACAGTGGGCATCGTTGTGAAATCGAGCAGGGTACTGTTTGTGGGTGATAAGAAAACAGGTGTGGCGGTCATCACGCCAAGATGATTCCGGTGTTTGATGGATACATAATAGTTGCCGGCCGGAACACGATCAAATTGAACCGGAGAGACCCCATCCGCATGGCTCACCACATCGCCGTCGCGCTGCAATAATGCACGCTTCGTGGCTACGATGTTCGAGGGATTGGAGGCAGAGCGGATTTCTATAAACAGCCAATCAACGAGGGCATTTTGAGTGCTTTCATTCAGCAGTGCATTAGAAAACGTTTCGCCGGCAGATTCAGTGAGCACTGCTTTTGAATACGGTAACGAAGAATAGGGCTCCGTTAAAGGGATCAAATTATTAGAACGCAAACTATCCTTCATCCAGCCTGTCGCAAGGTCAAAAGGTCCTGAGAGTAAAACCTTGGCGAGAAGTTGTATGTTCACCGACTGCTGTACACCCTCATGAATGATTCCACCGATGTCGCTGATATTACTTGAAACGGGTTCTCCGATAGTGTAGCTAAAGCTTCCTCCACTACCGGTGGCATTGCCTCCTGCCGAAGCCGAGGCTTGCTGGGCTGAAATAGTTGTGAATGGGTATATACATAGTACGCCCAATAAGGTACAGGTTGCGAGTTTCATATTTTATTGTTTTTGTGGGACAAGAAGGGACTATATCAATAATATAGTTGCTGACAATAGCAAATATTGTGCCATAGTTAATATCTATAGCCTATAAGCATGCAAAGTAATCTGTTGAAATACGCTCAGAATAACTGATTTGCGTTTTAGACATAGAAAGGAATGCTCAAGTGTATGTTCTACCGAGTCGTTTTTCTAAAAATTAATAGTATGTTCTTGTTAACCTATCAAAAATATGTTAGTAGCCTGAGCTCACCAATTGCTTCATTGGTTATTGCTTGCAGTCAACTAATATGGAATCGTGTTGTTTCGTACCTGAAATATAGTTTGGTTCTTGTTCGCATTAACCGACATAGTTAGGGGCATTAATATTCCTTGAAGACACAAACCACGCCATAAAAAGAAGGCCCCGCTATTTCTGCGAGGCCCTGCCCTATTATTTCTTCTTGATGGTTTGCGTGTAATTCAGTCCATGTTGATCGGTGATACTGAGCAGGCTGTTCGACATGTTAGGCTCTGCGCATGTCGAACGGATGATCATGAAGGTTCTGTGAACCTTATCCCAGATGTTTCATAGTGTTTATTACAGGCAAAGCCTGCGAAGAACATACCGCTTGCGAAGGCAAAGCCTTCGAAGAGTGAGGCTTGCTCCCAATTTGTTTAGCTTTATCAATATACATAGTGCGGTATTCTGTTTAGAGGTTGAATAGAAGCACATTAATCATCTCTATGATCAATGCCATAAAAATAAGGCCCCGCTATTTCTGCGAGGCCCTGCCCTATTATTTCTTCTTGATGGTTTGCGTGTAATTCAGTCCATGTTGATCGGTGATACTGATCAGATAGATACCATCCGACAAGGTCTGCATATCCACTTTATGAATATTGTCACCTGCCTGCAAGTTCATCTGTATGGTGCGTAATATCCTGCCGGCGGCATCTATAATCTTGGCTGTAGCCACAGTAGTCTTTGCGGTATTGATATCGATATTCAATTCAGAACCTACCGGATTCGGGTATAAAGTGACCCTGCTTTCATTTCCGAAATACACATCCACCACATCGCTGTGCGCCATATGGCCATCGATATCGGCTTGCAGCAAACGATAATAATTATGACCGTTGTACGGTGTGTTATCATTAAAGGTATACAGTAATTCAGTGCTGCTATTCCCACCTGGCGCTTTGCTATTGATGGCCGATGAGATCGGGGTGAATTTCTTCAGATCCTTACTTCGTTCAACGATAAAGTGACTGAAATTATGTTCCTGCGACGTGTTCCATTTCAATTCAGAGATGCCATCAACACGCTTTCCGGTAAAGTTGAGCATGGTCACAGGCAAGGCAATATTCAACGGGTTACAGGCATGACAATAGAAATACGAAAAGCTATCGACTTTGAAGCAGACCTTCCACACAGAGGTCAATGGATCCTGAGTAGCTGTGATAGCTGAATTCGGAATTGACAACGCTGTATGTCCCGGTGTAGTGATATCGCCATTATCAACTTGTGAGATACAAAGATTCGATGTGGGGTCTATCATAGGCCATGAGGCCGTAAAGGCAACGGCATTGTAATCATCAAAATCCTGTTGCAGATAATACAGACAAACCTCAGCGCTATCGTTGTTTGATGGTACTATCTGATAATGCCGGTTTACATAGGGCTGACCATTCAGGAATTGTACAGAGCAATCGATATCTTCGCAGACCGATGTAGTACCCATATTGGTCCCGTCGGCCAGATCTTTGATGGTGACAATCTTACGGCAATCAGTGGTGGTATACAGGGTTTCTGTATTGCCATCGGCCAGCAGCATACTGGCACATCCGACCGATCCGCAGATCGAGAAATTACCTATGGTATCCTGATTCACGATAAAATTGGTGGATGGAACGATATCTATATACGCCTCGGCGGTATCAGAGCAGTATGGGTTCGTATTCGTCACGAGCACCATATAAACGGTGTCAGCCACAAAAATACAATGCGGATTCGGGTAAGGAACCGTACAAGCCGGATTTGAATAATACAAGGTATCGGCTCCGACCGTGGTTGTAAACGGATTTATCAATGAAGCTACATCGATACAACTTGGAGCGCAGGCATTGCCGATTAACGGACTTGAAATGAATTGCGGTATTGAATTCACTTTCAACAAGATGCTGTCAGATGAGAAACAACCTGTTGTCGGATAGGTAACCCGAGAATAGATGAAATTGGTACTGCTGGTATCGTTTGTAATATTATTGATTGGCAAGAACATCGATTGGTCACCGAAATAAGAAACTGTTACATTCGGGTTGAAGGCCGAAACGGGTCCGTTTAATGTTGTCAAATCGAAGATGGCGCTGTTGCTTCCCGGAGCATATTCACATTTACTGAACGTATCCTGTACAGCCAAAGGAGTAGGATTGATGACCAGATTAACCGGTATGCGGCAATCGGACGAACCTGCGCAGGAAGCATAGAAGGTTGTAGTACCAGGCGTATTGGAATTGGTAATACCTGAGCCACTCACGATCATCGGATTGAATGGCGAATAGGTATATAAGACCGAACCGCCGACAGGTACATTATACCATTGGAAATTGGCAGGCACATAGGTATAATAGATTTTCAGTTTGGCCACTGTTGCATTGCCATTATGATTCATGACATGGTTATTGGTAGTAGTATTGAATGTGTTCCAACTACCCAATTTCAATGTATTTCCGCCGCCCAGAACAGAATAGATAGTTCCGAGTATAGACTGACTGACGGTATTTGTATAGGTATATCCTTGTGCATTCGATCCTGTAGTAGCAGCATTACCTTGTACACCAGGGAAGAAGGTATTACTCGCAGTAGTTGGAGGAGCACTTCCCTGAAACAGACTGAAACGTTTTTCATTAGGCCAGGTGCAGAGTACGCAACCTAATGAAGCCGATGCCAGGTTAGTGACAGTTAACACGGCAGGTGCGGTAAAGGAGGAACCGAATGGAAGGACAGGCAACGTGCCGCTGGCGAACTCACAGGCATTGGTTGGTGCGGCTAAGGTTGAGGTGCAGATTGGAGGCTGACCTCCTGCGATATTGAATATGAGTTCGACCGAGTCATTGATCGGTGTGGCGCAACCGCTTACTAGTAGTCCCTGACCAAATGGAATGATATTACCTTGGCAAAGCTGATAATCAGGTCCACCTGTTGGCCTGTAGTTTAATCGTGTGATGGGAGAATTCAGTGAGTCATTTTGAAGGGTTCCGTTACTCAATCCGGAAATGGAGAGTGTGGTATTGATGGCATAATTTCCACCGGCATAGAGATTGACACCAGTAAACGTGACAGGCACGCAAGCAGCGCCATAGGCATTTAAAGTGCCCGATGTCGCAGGTACTGTATAATTCGTAACGGCACCAGTAGGCCCTGTGACATGCAATGTGACGGTCACATTGTTATTGGCTAGATTGATATTATTGGTCCCATAATTACACAAGGTCGCGACGACGGTTTCGTTATTGCTAAAGCAATTTCCCGGAGGGACATTGATCATGGTGATAGCTGGGTCATACTGAGTTGGTTGAATGATATTGATCGTATAATCTTCAGTTTCTCCGAATCCATAGGTTCCGGTCGGTGCAATCGTTCCTGAGGACGTACTCATCATCACTACACGGAGACGGGTACAACCAGTCAATGCTGTGAGCGGTGTGGTGAATGTCCCGCCGACTGTTACAGCTGGGTTCACAGACGCGATGGAGGCATTTGAATAAACCTCTTCACCCGCATCTGTGAAAACAGAATTATGATTAAAATCGATATACATCTTCACCGATGAAGCCACATTGGCTCCACAGGTTCCGACTGTGACTGAAAAAGTTTGTGGGAGACCCGCATAGATCGTCGGTGACGGCACGCCGGCAGAACCGATAAAATTGGCATAACGATTAGAATCACCGACCGCATTGCCCTGTGAACCAGTCAAGGGGGCTGCACAAGTGGTAGTATTGTTCAATGAAGCCATACTGACATTCAGAATATCCTGATCGGCTGTACTGGTAGCTGTGGATACACCATAACAAGGTGATGTACAAGTCCATGGCTGCACTACCACACAAGCCGATGTGGAGGTATCGACAAAGCCGTTATTGGTACATGTGATACGGCAACGATAGCCTCTGGTTGTACCTCCTATCGCCGATATAGTTAAACTTGAAGTCAAAGCCGATGGGTTGGTGACACCTGAAATAGACACCCATGGGCCGGTGCAATTGGTACCTTGCAACCATTGATAGGCCAGACCGCTTGCTACGGAAGATCCAGAGAGATTGACATTGACTGATACGCCCGGACAAGGGTTGGCGGCACTGGCAATGGCAGTACCTGCAACAGGTGTTCCGCTACAAGGAACAGGAGGTGTATCAATACTGATGGCCATGATATTCAAGACGCCACCGGTATTAGCAAAGGAAACGCTTTGTATCAGCTTTCCGTAATTCGACGCCAGCAAGGCTAAAGGAGCCTGATACAATCTTGGATTACTGGCATCGTTGGAAATAATATTCGTAACTCTGTTGGTACGCCCCATACCGAGGATGGCATAGTTGGCACCATTATACCAATCAGGGAATGTGATACCAGTGAATACCTGGGTAGTAAGATCTGTGAACGTTACGGTGATGGTAGCTGTTCCGATGCCGCTTCCGGTTGATCCCAATACAAATACAGTTTGTGCCGATTGAGGTGTCACGAATGACAGGACACCAGAACTTGTACCCGGCATTCTCAAGGTATTATTAGCTGTATACGATGCCAATTGATAAGTTAGTCCGGGTGTTGATGCCACCACGCTGCTGATTAAACCACCATTCGGAATATAAGATCCACTGGGATTAAAGCTGGATGACATGTATACATAGTTTACACCATCATAATCTGCAGATGTGGACGCCGCCGCATTTCCAGGGATATCTGCCACTACGTCCGCATTGAACCCTGTAAGGGCTACAGGCACATAAATGGCTTTTGCACTTTGATTAAAGACGAAGACCAGAGTCAAAGCAATTATAAATTTGAAGCTGTAGCACTTGAATGTCATAAATGAAATTATTTTGATTTGTTTATAAGACAATTATTTGTTGTAGTCATGACATACCGCGCCTTCAAATTTTGATCAGTATATAACTTAATGATGCGTGTATACTGCTTATTTCTTTCTGATAGTTTGTGTATAATTCAACCCATACGGATTGTTTATACTCACTTGATAGATACCATCTGTCAAGGAGTGCATGTCGATCTTTGTTGAATTGCTACCAGCCTGCAAAGTCAATTCAACAGTTCGCACCACCCTGCCCGTTGCATCCATGATTTTTACTTGTGCCCGGGTAGCCTCTGGTGTGATGATATCTACTGTCAGTTCGGTATTCACGGGATTCGGATACATCGTCACTAATGTCTCATTTCCGAAGTATACATCCACCGTGCCGCTGTAACTGATATGACCATCTATATCCACCTGTTGCAGCCGATAATAATTATGTCCATTCATTGGGGATGCATCCGTGTAATTATATTCCAATTGCATGCT
>CAIQUX010000165.1 GCA_903875055.1 uncultured Bacteroidota bacterium | reverse complement strand
TATACCGATAAATACTTTACAGCCGATGCTAAAAAACGTATGCTTGAACTGGTGAATAATCTGCAAGCTGCGTATGAAAACCGCATCAATAATCTTGACTGGATGAGCGACAGCACCAAATCAAAAGCGAAAGACAAACTGCATGCCTTCATCAAGAAAATCGGTTATCCCGACAAATGGAAAGATTACACAGGATTGGAAATCACACGCGATTCTTATGCCAAGAATATCATGGCTTCCAGCGTGTTTGAATACAAATTCATGATCAGCAAATTGGGCAAACCTGTCGACAAAACAGAATGGGGCATGACACCGCCAACCGTGAATGCCTATTACAATCCTGCCTTCAACGAAATCGTTTTCCCTGCAGGTATCTTACAATATCCTTTCTTTGAAAAGAATGCCGACGATGCCGTTATTTATGGTGCTATCGGTGGTGTGATCGGTCATGAAATGACGCACGGCTTCGATGATCAAGGTTGTCAATATGCTGCTGATGGAAATCTGAAAAACTGGTGGAGCAAAGAAGATAAAGATCGTTTTGATGCAAAAACTAAAATGGTGAAAGATCAATATGATGGCTACACGATACTCGACAACAAGCATGTGAACGGCGCCCTGACCCTGGGTGAAAACCTGGCCGATCTTGGTGGTGTAACCATTGCCTACGATGCCTTCAAGAAAACAAAACAAGGTCAGTCAAACGACAAGATCGACAACCTGACACCTGACCAACGTTTCTTCATGAGCTGGGCGCAGGTTTGGCGTGCCAATATCCGTGACGAAGAAGCGGCTACCCGTTTGGTGACCGATCCTCATTCTCCGGGCATTCATCGTTGCAATGGACCTTTGAGCAATTTCACGCCGTTCTATGCAGCGTTCAATGTAAAAGAAGGAAACAAGATGTACAAGCCTGAAGCACAACGTGCCAAAGTCTGGTAATACAAACTTCAACTACATCAAAAAACCATCTCGTTACTGAGGTGGTTTTTTTTTATGGTTGTCAGCGTCAAATTCATGATGAAGCGATGGTGGCGATGGCACCGTTCAGCCTTGGATTCTTTATGCAGCTTTATTTCTTTCAAACACTGATTGATTCACTGAGCTACGATTCCTTGAATCATACTCGCATCCAAACATTTCCTCAAAATCAGACATCAGCCAATTTTCTTTTCTATTTTTACATCCTTGTCGTTCCGAAGAAATATAATCACTACCTACGCGGCACAAATCATCTCGGTGCTTTGTTCTTTTCTTTGCGCCATCATGGGTGCCCGTATGCTGGGTGCCTCCGGTCAGGGTGAACTGGCCTTATACACCAATTTCATTTTACTGTCGTCCTTGCTGTTAGGCGCTGGATTACCTGCGGGTATCGTACATTTTATCGCCGCCCGTAAAATCGAAAAGAAACAAGTCCTCTCCATCCTGTTGACTGTATTACTGACAGGGTTTACATTGCTGTTGCTTGCACTTTCCGTACTCCAAAGCGCCACTCTTTTCTCCACCTTCATACCGGCCCTTTTTCATCATTACTCGGCCTGGTTCTGGCTCATGCTCCTGCACGTGTTGTTGGTCTTACTCAATATCTTTCTCAGCAGCATATTACAAGCCGAAGCCCTTTTTGCCAAAGCAAGCTATATACTCATTTCCGGCAGTCTGACCTTGCTTTCACTTTATGCCCTGCGCTATTTTGCCCTCACAGGCATTCATATCCCACCACTCAACTGGATACTGCTCGCGCTGATCAGCAGCCAGTTGATACAACTCTTTTTCTTTTTGCGTCAGGTGTATACGACTAATCCCGATTATCTTCATCTTGAACCGATTCAAATCGGCGCCATTCGTCCTTTGATTCAGTTTGCCTTTCTTGCTTTCATGACTAACCTCATTCAGTTTCTTTCCTATAAGATGGATATCTGGTTTGTCAATTATTTTCATGGCAAACAACTGACCGGTATCTATGCCCTCGGCGTTTCGCTGGCGCAAATGGTGTGGCTCTTACCTTCGGCCATCCAATCGGTCTTGTATGCCTTCATTTCAACCCATACCGACAGGCAACTGATTATTCAACGCACCATCAAGACCACCCGGCAAATAGCTGTGTATGCTGTTTCCGCGGGTGTTGCCGGTTATCTGCTTTCCATCTATCTGGTGCCAATATTATTCGGTGAAGAATTCAGGGAATCGGTTCAGTGTATCGGTCTGCTGTTATTGGGTGTGGTTCCATTTTGTCTGTCTATGGCCGTCAGTGGCTACTTTGCGGGTACAGGACGGGTGCGTATCAATCTTTATTCGGCCATCCTTGGTTTTGTGGTTTGTCTGGCTGCCGACTTGTTACTTATTCCAGGCTATGGCATACTCGGAGCGGCTATCGCTTCTTCGATTTCATATCTCAGTACGGTGACATTCCTTCTTGTTAAATTTCACAAGGAATAAATTATCATTTGGCTTCACATTGCTATTTTAAAGGGTTATCCGTACTTTCGCAGATTATGAATAAACACATCTTAATCACAGGCGGCGCAGGCTTTATCGGTTCACATGTTGTTCGACGTTTCGTAAACAACTATCCCGATTATCAGATTGTCAATTTCGATAACCTCACCTACGCAGGTAATCTCGAAAATATCAAGGATATCGAAAAAAGTGCCAACTATACCTTCGTCAAAGGTGATATCTGCGATGCAGCAGCCGTTGAAAAAGCCTTGAACGATTTTAAGATCGATACGATTATTCATCTGGCAGCCGAATCGCATGTCGACAGATCCATTACAGATCCGCTGGCTTTTGTGCGTACCAATGTGTTAGGAACAGCGACTTTGTTGAATGAAGCTAAGAAATATTGGAACGGCCACTATGACGGGAAGATGTTCTATCATGTGTCTACCGATGAGGTCTATGGCAGTCTGGGCGAAACCGGCTTCTTCTATGAAGACACGTCCTACGATCCACGCAGTCCGTATTCGGCCAGTAAAGCCGGAAGCGACCATCTGGTGATGGCGTTTTATCATACTTACCATATGCCGGTGGTTATCAGCAATTGCTCGAATAACTACGGGCCTAATCATTTTCCTGAAAAACTGATTCCACTTTCCATCAATAATATCCTCAATAAGAAAGCCTTGCCTATTTATGGCAAAGGCGAAAACGTCCGCGACTGGCTTTATGTCATCGATCATGCGAGTGCCATCGATGTGATCCTGCATAAAGGCAAAGTCGGTGATACGTATAACGTAGGCGGCCATAATGAATGGACGAATATCGACCTCATTAAACTGCTTTGTAAACTCATGGATGAAAAACTGGGTAACGCAGCAGGCACGTCCGAACAACTGATTTCCTTTGTGAAAGACCGTGCCGGTCACGATTTACGCTATGCCATCGATGCCACCAAACTCAAGGACGAACTTGGCTGGGTACCTTCCGTCACTTTCGAGGAAGGATTAAGCAAAACCATCGACTGGTATCTCGAAAACAAGGACTGGCTCGAACATGTCACCAGTGGCAACTATGTCAATTATTACAAGTCGTTGTATGGAGGATAAGGCATAAGATCCGGGCCAAATGGTTTATGGTCGGGGTATGACCGCTTTCCGATTCAAACAAAATGTAAGGACTTCTTTTTTGGTATCGAAATTTGATACTACTTTTGTTGCCATGAGCGAAGTACAAACCCCTGCAAAAACCACC
>CAIQUX010000164.1 GCA_903875055.1 uncultured Bacteroidota bacterium | reverse complement strand
GCAGTAGCCAATGCAGTGATCGTGTATCCTAATCCTACGATGGGCGATTTATATGTGGATGTCAGTTCATCTTCAGTAACCCGTGCTACGTTTAAAGTCATGGACATGACTGGTAAGACTGTGAAAGTTATCCAATCAGATCTGGTTGAAGGCTTGAACAAGATTACTGTGAATGTGGGTGAATTAGCCAACGGCATGTATATGCTGAAAGTAGTTGACGGTAAAGCGTTGAACTATGCACAGACATTTAATAAGCAGTAAGAAGAATATTTTATTTTTAAAGAGGTTGTCTGCAAAGGCAGCCTCTTTTTGTTTAATAAATGAAACCCGAACTTTAACCTGCCTTGTGCAATTTCGTGCCCCTGATTTCTTTTTCAATTTGGCCTGAATTGGTAGAATTTGATTTAATTTTATTTTTTTGAATTATAACAGACACATCATGAGCAACATATACCAGAGTTCAATACTTCCATGTTTAAAAAAAAGTAAGTTTAAACACACACTTTTATTCTTTGTGTTTTGTTTGTTTGGGTTTCAAAATGAATTTATTCATGCCCAGGCTCCAGTAACATTGGTAATTGGTTCAACGTCAGGAAGTGCAACTTTTCTAATGGGGCCAGTATATCAGGATACTTCTGCATTACTCACAGCTAACTATTCCAGATATGCATATTTATATACTGCAGCTGAACTTGGAATTCCATTGAATTCCAAAATAATAAAAATGGAGTGGTTAAAAAAAGATACCACAAGAATTAATCCTAATAATACGTTTAATGTATGGCTTACCAATACGGCCTCAGCCACCTTGACAAATGGCTCTTCTTGGAGTACTTTATTAAGTGGAGCCACGAATGTTTTTGGAAGTACAACCTTCAGTATTCCAACTGGTGCCAATACATATATTGGAAACTCATTTAATCAAGTTCCCAATGATAGTTTTTCATACACAGGTGGAAATCTGCAAATTTTGGTGGATTGGGCAAAATCAGGCATTGCTACAGGGCAAGTTAATTTTTACTACACTCAGGCAACCGGGAAGTCAATTGGTGTACGTAGCGCTTTAGCCCTCGCGAATACCTCCACATTAAGTACTTCACTGGGTGGTTATCGACCGACTTTACGCATCACGTATGTGCCGCCAGCTCCTTGTGCTGGAGTTCCATATACTGGTGGTGTAGTTTCGTCTGTATCAGGTATATGTCCTGATTCGACTTTTACAATGAATATAGTCAATACCATTCAAGGTACCGGTGTCACTTATCAATGGCAACGGGCAGATAATGCAGCCTTTAATCTGAATGTTGCCAATTTAGGTACATCGTCAAGTCAGACAACTTCACAAACTTCCAATAAATATTATCGCTGTATTGCCCGTTGCGCAACAGGTCCAAGTTCTGATACGTCAGCTGTTTTTCTAATGCCAATGAATCCGAATTATAAATGTTTGTGTAGTAGCAAGGCTTCTTCACCGGCAGATGATGAAATCTTTAAATTTTCGTTTGCATCATTGAGTAATTCATCAAATTGTTCTACTACTGCTTCAGGAACCGGCTCAATTGCACAAGTCTATTCGAATTATCAGAGCATAACGGCTCCGGCTGTAGAGAAATCATCAATAGTTCCCTTTTCTATTCAGGTTGGAACCTGTCTGAATTCTTATCCAAATGTGAGTGCAATTTTCATCGATTACAATCAGAATGGCATATTGACTGATCCAGGCGAATTGGTGTATTCTTCATCTACAGCCACCACGGGTGCACATACGGAGTCAGGGACTATCATTATTCCAGCAACGGCAAGTCTTGGTTTAGTTGCTTTACGAGTGATTACTTCTGAGCAAAGTGCCTTGATTACAAATCCATGCTTGTTATACTCCTGGGGCGAGACGGAGGATTATGTCATTAATATTACACCTTCTACTTCTTGTTCTGGTGCACCGATTCCCGGAAATACGATTTCAAGTGCGGCTAATGTATGTTCAGGCAGTAATGCCATACTTACGCTCCAAAACACGGTGACAGGAAGCGGCATTCAGTATCAATGGTATACTAGTAATGGATTAATCAGTGGCGCCACTTCCTATTCATACACTACGCCAAATTTATTTGCTGCTCAGTCATATTATTGTGCTGTCACGTGTGTGAATTCCGGATTAACGACCAATTCAACACCGGTCAGTATTGGTATCAATCCGTTCATAGATTGCTATTGTAGTTCGTCGGCAGGAAGTGACGCGGATGATGATATATTTTCAGTTGTGTTCAATGGTTCGACTAATGTATCGAATTGCAACATCGTTGCTCCGGGTGCCGGATCAATACTGAACCGGTACTCTAATTTTCACACACTTGGTACGTTTGCCACAGTTGTTAAGGAGGATTCAGTCCAATTCAGTATACAGGTGGATGATTGTGACCAGGCTCCTTATTATGCCTTCGCAACAGCTATCTGGATAGATTATAATCATAATGGATCCTTTACAGATGCAGGTGAAAAAGTATATGTTGAAAGTGCTTCTATCGAAGGCCCCAGATTTGTTACAGGTAAAATAGGAATACCTTGTACTGCACTGAGTGGACAGACAGGTATGCGGATTACAGAAGTAGAAGGCTTAGCTGGTTCTTTGATTACACCTTGTATGTCGTATGGATTCGGAGAAACGGAAGATTATATCATTAATATTGTTCCGAAGAGTAGCACAGTTGGGTTTAATTTCGGTAGTACTGGATTCCCGTCTGACACTGCCACCAGCGGGGTTCCTTTGACACATTTGACAGTTTCACCTATAACACAAGGCAACAATGCGAATACGTCCCAAAGTTCTTTGTTGATTAGTAATGTGAATCCATCTACGTATTCTGGTGCATCAGCTCAACTGAATGCTGAAATAATTGCCCGAAACAGAAGTCTACAACTAACTGATACTAGTGCATATTTTAAGGTTTCACTAACCCCGGCAACCGGATATAATTTCACATTGGATTCGATTAGGCTTGGGTCATTATCAACATCAACTGGCCCCACTACATTGGATATCAGGACAAGCCTTGATAATTACGCTTCTTCAATAGGAAGTATCAGCGTGTCAGCAAATTCGACATGGGCTAATCTGAGCCCTGTCATTAACAGTATCACCAGTTCAACACCAGTAACTGTAAGAATCTATGGATATGCAACAGGAGGTATTGGTTCAGTCACGACAGGAAACACTATAGCAAATTGGTTTACAGATGATATTAATTTTAAGGTTACAGTTAAATGCAATACAGCTTGCAGTCTCACAGCAACACTTTCAAATTCAGCAATAGTCTGTAATGGAGGTACGAGTAATTTGACGGTTAATCCATCAAACGGCACCGGTATCATCAACTATCAATTGAATGGAGGCACTCCACAAACCTCAAATGTATTTACTAATCTTACCGCCGGATCTTATTCAGTAACTTTAAGTGATGCAAATTCTTGCACTGCTTCTACTGTGATTGTGATTACACAACCAGCCGTTGTAAGTACTAATGTGACCGTTTCAGCATGTAACAGTTATTTGTGGTCATCAAACAACCAATCCTATACCTTATCTGGAGTTTATACCAGTACAGGAACAACTGTTGCAGGTTGCCCGCGATATGATACGCTGCATTTAAGCATCAATCAAAGCACAACAAATGGTAATGCCACAGCTACCGCTTGTAATTCCTATACCTGGAACGGTTCAACGTACACGGCTACCGGAACCTATACTTATACTTCTTTGAATGCAGCCGGTTGTGTGAATACCGCGACACTGAATCTAAGCATCAATCAAAGCACAACAAATGGTAATGCCACAGTGACTTCCTGTAATTCCTATACATGGAACGGTTCAACGTACACAGCTACCGGAACCTACACTTATACTTCATTGAATGCATCGGGTTGTGTGAATACAGCAACACTGAATCTAAGCATCAACTCAAGCACGACAAATGGCGGTGCCACGGTGACATCCTGTAATTC
>CAIQUX010000163.1 GCA_903875055.1 uncultured Bacteroidota bacterium | reverse complement strand
GCAGCTAAGAAGGCAGCTCCTAAAAAGTAATAGTGCTTTCGACTCCAACGTAGAAAGTACGTCGAAAAAACCCTCTGATATACTCAGAGGGTTTTTTTTATTTAGGCATTAAGGTTCTAAATTTAGTCATCGGATATCTATATTAAAATGCCTAATGATACATATACTAATTTTCAAACTAAGGTTGTCAAATCCTTTCTGGAATACGTTTCAGTGTTTCGAGCAAATAACCCCAGTATTTTTGAACCGAGCTGATCTGTACTTTTTCATCAGGCGAATGCGCTCCATAAATATTGGGGCCAAAAGAAATCATTTGCATAGCTGGATAATTTGTACCCAAGATGCCGCATTCCAACCCGGCATGACAAGCATCAACCTTTGCACTCTCATTGAACATCTCTTTATATAAATCACTCATCATGGTTACAATCGGAGAAGAAGGATTTGGAATCCAACCAGGATAAGCACCTCCAAGAGTAATTTGCGCATTCATCAAATCAAACGCTGATGAAATCGCTTGCGCGAGATCAGTTTTTTCAGAATCAACCGAGCTACGAGTAAGGCATTGAACAGTATAGCCGCCATCCTTTACCACCACACGTGCAATATTATTAGATGTTTGTACAAGTCCTGATATATCAGGACTCATGCGGTAAATACCATTGGGACATGTGTACAACACCCGTAACAGTTTATTTTGAAAATCTGCATCCATCACTTTGACAGGTTTTTGAATCGCTTCTATGGTAAGGATCAGATTAGGATCGGTAGTGTGATATTCCTTTTGAATGGATTGTTGATACAAAAGAATTGTCGAATGAACCTGTGTAAGGTCTGATTCATTCACAATGATTTCTGCCATTGATTCACGTGGAATTGCATTACGAAGGCTTCCTCCCTCGATACCAGCAATTTCCAACTGAAAAATATTTGATAACTGAAACAGAAGTCTATTCATCAATTTGTTTGCATTTCCCCTTCCCTTATGAATATCGATACCCGAATGCCCACCTGTCAACCCTCTGACTGAAATATGGAGAGCTGATGACAAGACTGCATCTTTTTGGATATAGTTTCCAATTGCTGTAACATCCACACCGCCAGCACAACCAATTGTCAATTCATTATCTTCCTCAGTATCCAGATTGAGCATGATTTCTCCATCTAGTAATCCGCCTTTTAAGGAAAGTGCACCTGTCATACCGGTTTCTTCATCGATGGTAAACAATGCTTCAATAGCCGGATGCGGAATATCGGTGGATGATAAGATAGACATAATGGAAGCAACTCCGATGCCATTGTCGGCGCCTAAGGTCGTTCCATTTGCCTTTACCCAATCGCCATCGACCAGCATGTTGATGCCTTGAGTGTTGAAATCGAAATCGGTACTTGCATTTTTTTGGTGGACCATATCCAAATGACTTTGCAATACGACGGTCACTTTGTTTTCCATGCCTTTTGTAGCAGGTTTTTTAATTATCACATTACCCACTTCGTCTACGTATGTCGGAAGATTAAGGCTTTCACCAAAGGCCTTTATGAATGCAATTACCTTATCTTCTTTTTTTGAAGGTCGTGGAATTGCATTCAATGCGACAAAATTATTCCAAAGGGGTTTTGGTTCCAATTGTGTTATCTGATTGTTCATTTGTACATGTTTAAGTAATAAATAAGAAGTTCATTTTTTTTAAGGTTTACTCTTGCCCCATCCAGAGAGCACCACCCACACTGCTTCTAGCCGCTCCGGTAACAGAAGATAATACATTTATTTCTTCACGCCATCGTAAGACACCAATAAGTGCCATCACAAGCGCTTCTTTATAATTGACTAATTCTGCTTCGGGAACCACCAACTCAATGCTCAATGTCGCCAATTCCTTTTCAATTGTTTGTATTAAAAATGAGTTGAACGCACCACCACCAGTGACTAGCATTTTTGTCTGTCTTGTCTGCTTAAACGGCTTCAAAGCATTACACACCTGTTGAGCGATATGTACACACATGGTATGTAATTTATCCTGAATAGGAACAGATGATAGGTGCAAGATTGAATAAAAGACCTTCTCTCCAAATTCATTTGATAACGATTTTGGAATGGCCTTTTGATAGTAATCCAATCGATTCAACTCAACTAACAAATCCTGATCCAATCTACCTGCCGAAGCTTCGTCACCGTTCAAGTCGAAAGGCTTACCTGCTTCGTTTGCCAGCAGATTCAAGACTCGGTTGGCAGGACAAACATCAAAGCCAATTTGTTGCATGCTATGAGAAACTGTCATATTGCAAATGCCACCAATATTCAATAAGTAGGGGTACTGATTCCAGAATAATTTTTCTCCAATCGGTACTATAGGAGCACCTTGCCCGCCAAGTGCGATATCCATATTCCTTAAGTCACTGATGACAGGTAATTTGGTAATAGCAGCAATAGACGCACCATCCCCTAACTGAAATGTCATTTGATTTTGAGGTTCATGGAACACGGTATGGCCGTGGGATGCAATCAAATGCACTTTGTGCTCTAATTGATATCGTTCGATGAATGAATGTATCATTTGTCCCATCCAGTGGCCGAAGGCCGAATGCGTACGCAATAATTCCAATGCTGAATATGAATAGCAATTTTTTAATTTATCCTTCCAAACATCATCAAATTCAATGCATTCTGTCTGATGAATTTTATACGACCATTTGCCGCCTGTTTCCTCAATGGAACAATACACAATATCAAGACCGTCCATTGAACTTCCACTCATAGTGCCTATAACACGATATACCATGCGACAAAGATAGAAAAGAAATGAGGAATGAAGCCATGTCAGATTGCCCATATTAAACTCTTTATTCTCATGAAGAAGGATGATTAGTGTTCAATTAAAAGGAAAACTGCATATTCCTTTCTTTAGTTGGCAAAACGAAGTAATTTTATGCCATGGTACATCATCTTGCAAAAACAAACTCGCTGGTTAATCAATGGATCAATGAATTACGTGACATAAACGTGCAAAATGACCGGATGCGTTTCCGTCGAAACATGGAACGAATTGGTGAAATCATGGCCTATGAAATCAGCAAGACCATGGCCTTCTCAGATAGAGAAATTGAAACGCCTTTGGGCTTGTATACAGCCAAAGAACTAAACAGCCAACCCGTATTATCGACTATACTCAGGGCAGGCATCCCATTATACCAGGGTTTACTGAATTATTTTGACAAGGCCGATAGTTCTTTTGTGGCTGCCTATCGAAAGCATAATCCCCATGATGAAAGTTTTGTCATCAGTCAGGAATACGTGACTTGTCCGAACCTTGAAGGCCGAACCTTGATTATGTCAGACCCTATGTTGGCAACAGGTGCTTCCTTGATTATGGCATTGGAAGAATTATACGAATTTGGCCGCCCGGCCCATGTGCATGTAGTCGTGGTAATTGCTTGTACTGAAGGGATTGATGCTTTACGTCACCGCTTCCCTGATTTTACCTTATGGGCTGCAGATATTGACGAAGAACTGACTGCTAAGGGCTATATTGTTCCTGGTCTAGGTGACGCAGGGGACTTGTCTTTTGGACCTAAAATGCAGTTTTAGTATTAGGAAGGAGATGATTTCGAAGCAAGGCAGAATGCCTTTGTGAATCATTGAAATTAGTCAAATAACTCTTTCCTGTATATAATAATTCAGACAATAATTTCAGCCTCTTATATGCATAGCGTACTCAAGGCTTTAAAACCCGGCTTTATTTTTCTTTGAATTCGTAGTAAGGAACCTCATCATGACTCACACTCTCTTTCTGTAGCCAGTAGGCGGCTGTCACGATATGACCGTCCGGTGTTTTCAATGATCGGCCATAAACAGCGTTTGTAGGATTAAACGTGTAGTCTGATACACCAACCGTAAATGTTTCCGGAGCCGGTGTTGGTGGAGTCTCTATTGCTTCGCCTCCTTCTGAAACTGGCGGTTTGGCTGCTGCTTTGGGAGCAGGACTTGGTACAACCTTTACAGTGAAGCGATTATATTCGAGTAATTGTTTCAAAAACTCAGCACGAGCAGGAGGTACATTCTTTTCAATGATACCACATTTGATACCGTCTAGTTCTTCGAATTCGTGATTTTTATTGATTGCCATGTTTGTACTCGATTAAGATTTTAATTCACTAAGGCTTTGATTGAATCATACAGCCAACTCATAATGCCTGTAAGTACGATGCCTGCTCCGCAAAAGATGAATGCAATTCGGGTCATTGGATGAATAGTAATTTTTTCAACCGGACTTTCGTTCGTATCCATGAAAACAGCGCGAACTACACGAAGATAATAATACAATGAAATAATCATATTGATGGCAGCAATACCGATGAAAAGATACGACCCTGTAGCAGCTCCCGAAGTCAATAAGAACAACTTGCCGAAGAACCCGGCAGTCGGAGGTATACCGGCTAATGAAAATAATGACAATGCCAGAATCCAGCTCAGAAAAGGATTGGTTCGATATAAACCTTTATAGTCATCAATACGTTCTTTTCCGGTAAAGAAAGAAATCAATCCCGCCACACCAAACGCTGCGAGGTTAGAGAAAATATAAATGAGGATAAAGTAAATCACTGAGGTAGTGCCTTGAATGGAATTGCTGCTGATACCGACAAGAATGAAACCTACCTGCGCAATCGATGAAAAGGCAAGGAAGCGTTTGATGTTCTGCTGCCGCAAGGCAAATAAATTACCGGTTATCATAGTGACGATAGACAAGACCATCACCATGCTATACCATATCGTATGATAAGGCTGGAATACTTTATACAAGGTTGAGATAAACACGAAAGCGATGGCGCCTTTCGAAATCACCGACAGGAATGAAGTGACTGCAATCGGTGAGCCTTCATACACATCAGCTGTCCATAAATGAAAAGGTACGATCGACATCTTGAATGCGAAGGCCGTAAACAAAAATACGAAGGCCATGATCTGTAAAGCACTTCCATCAAGCAACGCCGGTATGGCAGCAAAGTTTAATGTGCCGGTAGTCCCGTACATTAATGAAATGCCAAATAATAAAACGCCTGATGAGAATGCGGATGATAAGATCATTTTCATTGCCGCCTCTGATGATACTTTCTTGTCGAGATGAAAATTAGCCAACGCTGCCACAGGAATGGTGGCTAGCTCGATGGATAAATAAAACATCAGCAGATTACCACTTGAGATAAGAAAAAACATACCCAGTAAGGCCGACAACATAAGGACGAAAAATTCACTCAGATGTTCACATTTCTGAAACCACTCAGTGAATATCAAGGCAATCAAAAGTACACCGCCGTTCAATATATTTTTCTGCAGGCTCATCATGGCATTTGTCTGATACATATCATTGAACAAATGCCCCGTAGCGTTCATTAAAAAACCAGAGGCGAAATTCCAGAGAAGCAAAATTTGTATTACGAGCAAAAGTGAATTGTTCGATAAGCCTTTGCCCAGTTTAAGGAACAATAAGATAAAGATGATAGCGACTATCATCAGTTCGGGTTTCATTAGTATAAAAAAATCATTCATTGACTCGAGCTTATTTTAATTTTTGCATGATCACTTCTGCGCCCGGACTAACCAATTGATTCAACCAACCCGGCGCTAATCCGATGGCCAATATTCCTATCATCAACACAATGGCCGCCAGTTTTTCATTCCAGGTAGCATCGGTCAGATGATTATATTCTTCTTTCAAAGGACCCATGGCCGTTTTACCTACGGCCCGTAAGATATATACTGCCGTCACCACGATACTCATACAAGCCAATACAGTAGCCACCCGGTGAAACGTATCCGGATGTTCCCAGGCTCCCATAAAGATGGTCATCTCAGCTACGAAGCCACTTAATCCAGGAAGGCCAAGCGAACAGAATCCGACGATAAACAATAGTGTTATGGTGAATGGCATCACTTTCAATAAGCCTCCCATTTCATTTACTTGCCTGGTATGCGTTCGTTCATAAATCATTCCGATGACGGCGAAGAACAAGGCCGTCATCAAACCATGACTTACCATTTGCATCACTGCGCCGGTAATAGCTACTTTCGTCAACATGCCTATACCAAGCAACACAAAACCGCAATGGCTTACGGATGAATAGGCGTTGATATACTTTAAATCGGTTTGCATCATGGTCGCGAACGCACCATAGAAGATGGCAATGGTTGACAATACAATTACGATGTTGGCATATTCATGTGCACCCTCCGGCATCAGATAGGTTGCCACCCTTAGGCATCCATAACCACCTAATTTCATGGATATGCCAGCGAGGAACATCGATCCGGCAGTAGGAGCCGAGGAGTGACCGTCTGGCACCCAGGTATGAAACGGGAATAAGGCGGTAAAAATTCCAAAGCCTACGAACAACAAAGGATAGCAGATCATCTGTGTCCTTACCGGTATTTGAATCTGGGATAGTTGTATCAGATCGAAGGTCTTGCCGGCACTCAGATATAAGCCTAACAAACCTAGTAAGACTAAAGCTGAACCTCCCATCAACATAAGCGCCAGTTTATTGGCACTATATTCCTTTTTGCCGCTACCCCAGATGCCGATCAATAAATACTTCGGTATGACAGCCACTTCGAGAAAGAAGAAAAGAATGAAGAGGTCGAGGGAGATAAAAAAGCCATAGGCGCCCATGCTCAGCAGAATCAACAGAAAGAAAAACTCCTTTGTCATCTTCTCTACTTTCCACGACATCAAGACACCGGCCACAACCACGAAGGAAGTCAATAAGATCATAGCCACCGATATGCCATCCACACCGAGATGTAAACTGATATTCCAGCTTTTGAATAATTCGGTCTTTTGTTCAAACAACATCTGTGATGTTTCGCCATGAGCTCTTGCCTGATTGAAGGCATAATACAAACCGAGCGATAACAGTAGTTGTATGCCCGAACCTATGAATGCTGTCCAGCGGACAAGATTGTTGTTTCGCATCATCAAGACAGCCAAGGCGGTGATGATAGGAACCAATATGAGTATTAATAAATTCATTCTTTAATTTTAAATCCGTTTACTTCCAAAGATAGATACCGCATACAGCCAGCGCAGTGGCACCTGCCAAGAAATAGATTGCATATTCCTGTACTTTACCTGACTGAAAACCTTTGATCTTTTCTGAAATTGTTTGTGTCGAGTTGCCGGTTGCATTCACCATGCCATCAACCACGTTCTTGTCGAACCAGGCAGCTGGTCGGCCTACTAAATTGAATAATATTTTCTTCGTGATGAAGAGATATAGCTCATCAATATAAAATTTATGATAGGCTGCTTTATAAAGTGCATTCAGCGAAGAGGCGATGGTATCCGGCTTGCTGTTTTGTTTTTTATACAACAACAGGGCGGTTAGAATTCCTACCAAACCTAAAGCCACCGGCGCTATCGAAAATTGCAAATGAAATTCACTGATCAGTGCTTTGCCATCTGAGCTTACAAATTTCCCGAAAGGAATGAAGCCGGCCGCTGCAGCACCCACTGCCAATAACACCAATGGCATCATCATGGCAAATCCACCCTCGCCGTGATGTTCGCCATGCGGGTGATATTCCTTGTTCCAGAAAATACTGAAATATAAACGGAACATATAAAAGGCAGTCAAGCCTGAAGTAAGTAACGCAATCCAGTAAATAGTCGGGTTATGTTGAAAGGCAGCTAACAGAATTTCTTCTTTACTGAAAAATCCGGCAAATGGCGGCACACCTGAAATAGCGAGACACGCAATCAGGAAAGTAGCATGCGTGATAGGTAAGTGCTTTCGTAACCCACCCATGTCATTCATGTCATTGCTATGCACAAAATGTATCACGGCGCCGGCACCAAGGAATAACAAGGCTTTGAACAAGGCATGCGTAAACAGATGAAACATCGAAGCAGTATAGCCTAATCCTTCCTCTCCACCATACTTGGAAACGCCCAAGGCGAACATCATGAAACCGATTTGTGACATGGTTGAAAAAGCAAGTACCCGTTTGATATCAGTTTGCGTGCAGGCAATGATGGCGGCAATCAATGCAGACGTAGCACCGACATAGGCAACAATATGTAAGGCATCGGGAGTAGATAAGGCAAACACCGGAAATAAACGTGCCACCAGAAAAACACCGGCTACGACCATGGTCGCCGCATGAATCAATGCAGATACCGGTGTAGGGCCTTCCATCGCATCAGGTAACCATATATGTAAAGGGAACATGGCACTTTTACCCGCTCCACCGACAAACACCAAAACCATACCCCAGGTAAGGGCAGAAATTCCAAGGAAGGATGAAGCCACCGCGGTCTTGAACTCCATCGATTCAGGTGAGGTCAATCGTTGTATGAGGGTGTTGAAATCCAAGGTGCCTGCATAGAATGAAAGTATGAGTATGCCGATCAGGAATCCGAGATCAGCAAAACGGGTGACTATAAATGCTTTCTTACAAGCAGCGACTGCACTTGGTTTTTCGAAGTAATAACCGATGAGGAGGAAGGAGGAAACACCCACCAATTCCCAGAAAATATAAATCTGAAATATGTTGGATGCGATCACTAAACCCAACATCGAGAAAGTGAACAGGCCCAGAAAAGAATAATACGTAGCAAAACGTTCTTCGCCTTTCATATAACCCAGACTGTAAATATGCACCATTAATGAAATCAAGGTAACTACTACCAACATCATGGCAGTGATCGGATCGAGCAGGATACCCATATCGATAGAAACGCCTTTTGAAAATTCAAGCCAGGTATATTTGAAAGGAATCAGTTTTTGATACACGCCATTCACATTCCCATACTCGAAGAAATAACCATAGGCCACATAAAAAGCAAGACAGGTTGCGACAAATAACATCGCGGTGCTGATGAGGCCCGAAGCATTTTTGATATACGAGCGGCCAAACAATCCCATAAGTAAAAAGCTCGCCAAAGGCAGCAACAAGATGAGTATGATATATGTAGGGTTGGGCATAGTGTCTTAAAATTTCATTTCATCAGTCTTCTCCACATCAATGGATTGGAAATTTCTGGATAAATTAATAATGATGGCAATGGCAATCGCTGCTTCGGCTGCGGCAATGGCAATAACAAAAATGGTAAAGAACAAACCGTCGAGTTTGTCGGCCCACAAGTATTTGTTGAACGCGATAAAGTTCAGATTCACGCTATTCAATATGAGTTCCACGCTCATAAGCATGGTAATCAGGTTACGTCGCGTAAAGAAACCGAAGACTCCGATGAAAAAGAGTGCGGCACTTATGAATAAGATATGATAGAGTCCGGGTTGCATCATGTGGTTTGCGTTTTATTTCGTACGGCAATGACAATACAGCCGATGAGAGCTGCCAATAATAAGATACTCACAACTTCGAAAGGTAGTGCATAACCGCCTTGTTCAACACCCAGCATCTGGTTACCGATATTCACTACAGAAGGTTCGGCAGTTGTTTTGGTAGTGCCGATAAAGGAATGTCTGAGTATTTGAAGCATGATGAAGGCAAACCCGCAAAAGGCTGCCAGGGCCGCAAACAGTTGCCTGCCCATCTTTTGTTCAGGTAGCTTCTCACCGGCTTGTTGAGTCAGGAAGATGGAGAAGATAATAAGTACTGTGATGCCACCGACATAAACCACAATCTGTACCGCCGCGATAAATTCATATTGCATCCAGAAATACATGCCGGCAACGCCGATCAGAGAGAATAACAAAAAGATGGCCGCACGGAAGATATGTCTTGTGGTAACGGATAGGATTCCGCTTCCAAGTATCATGGCCGCCAGCATATAAAATAGAATGTCTGCTCCGCTCATTAGTTTTGTTTCAATTTATTTCGTTCAATGTTTCGTTCCATCATTATTCAACACCCTCCATGATTTTTGATCCTTCCTTATTCAATACTTTCGTCAGTTGACTTCGGTCGTATACGCTATGTTCAAAAGTCTGTGCCATTTTGATGGCATCAGATGGACAGGCGGTGATGCATAAATTGCACATGGTACAAAGTTCAAGATGGTAGACCAGTTTGTCTATCGCTTTCTTCTTTTTGCCTTCCGGTGTCATGTCAAACTTGGTCACCACTTTGATGGTGCCGTTCGGACAAGCCAGTTCGCAGGCTGTACATCCGGTGCATCGGTGCTCATTGTTCTCATCATGTGGCATCACCACTTCTCCTTTGAACCGATCGGCCAGATGCAAGGTGGCCCGGTTATCGGGATATTGCTCGGTGATGATTTCTTTATGATGGGTGAAATAAAACAGCGTTCGCCTGAGACCGATGGCCAATGATTTCAGTGCGTTAAAGACGTCCTTAATATAGTTTACTATAAACATGCTTCAAGTTTAAAGGTATGCGGTGTATGTCTTGTGAAACTGTCACCGTATAACTTATGATCATTTAAAAATACCATCCCAAAATCGCTATCGCCGTCACTAATAAGAGATTGAACATACCGATCGGTAACAGATATTTCCATTCAAGATTCAACAACTGATCGATCCGTAATCTAGGGAAGGTCCATCTGAACCACATGATCAGGAAGATCAGAAAAAATGTTTTGCCGAAAAACCACAGGCTTGAAGGGATAAAATCCATAATATGATTGAATCCTTCCCAATGTCCGATATGGAACGGCATCCATCCGCCAAGAAAGAGCGTGGCTCCTATGGCGCAGACGATAAAGACATTCACATATTCCGCCAGAAAGAAAAGGGCGAATTTCATTCCAGAATATTCGGTATGAAAACCGGCTGTCAGCTCCGATTCGGCTTCAGCCAGATCAAAAGGTGCGCGATTGGTTTCGGCCGTAACAGCTATGATAAAAATGATAAACGATATGATGACAGGAATATGCCCTTTGAAAATCCACCAGCCGTCGGCTTGCGACAATACGATTTCATTCAGGTTCAGGGTGCCGGAAAGCACCACGATGGAAAGAATCGCTAATCCTGCGGATAATTCGTAACTCACAATCTGAGCACCACTTCGCATGGCACCCAGCAAGGAGTATTTATTATTACTGGCCCATCCGGCCATCAGTATGCTGATGACAGAAACCGATGAAATGGCAGATACATACAACACGCCGATATTCAGATTCCACATCATAAAATTACTCGCAAAGGCGATAGGGGCCATCAATAACATAGCCACCATCATGGCGATATATGGAGCGAGGTTGAATAGGAATTTGTCGGCACCATCCGGTGTCATTGCTTCTTTGACTAATAATTTCAAGGTGTCGGCCATCGATTGCATCATGCCTTTTGGTCCGACACGATTTGGCCCAAGTCGGATCTGAATCCAAGCGGCAACCTTACGTTCCATGATGACGAGTATAAGGCCTAAAACGGCAAATAAACCGATGACACAAACACCTGCAATCACCATTTCAAACAGTGTGGCCAGTGTGGCATTGAAGGTCTTGTTTAACCATTCATGAATTATATCCGCTATGTTGCTAAAACTCCACATGTATTCTTTTTTTTAACGGTCAATATCAGGTATCACCAAATCCAACGTTCCCATCATTGCCACAAGGTCGCCTATCTTACTGCCTCTGGCCATATGGTCGAGGGCAGAGAGGTTTGAAAAACCGGGTGATCGAAATTTGATACGATAAGGGTTCGTTCCGCCTTCACTTACGATGAAGATACCGAATTCACCACGGGCTGTTTCCACACGTTGATAAAATTCTCCTTTCGGTAATTTCAACACCGCTTTTGTCTTAGCCTGAAAATCGCCTTCAGGAATATTGTCAATGAGTTGTTCTATGATCCGTATCGATTGATTCATTTCGCGTATACGAACCATGTATCTCGCAAACGAATCGCCGGCGGTTTCAAGCACCTCGTCAAATTCAATCTTGTCGTATATCTCGTAGGGATAGATTTTACGAATATCGCAACTCACGCCGCTTCCGCGTAATGCAGGGCCGCTGCATCCGAATGAGATGGCATCGGCTGCCGAGATCACACCCACACCCTTCATCCGGTTCTGGAATATGATATTGCCCGTTACTATTTCATCGTATTCTGAAATCTTACGTTTATATAAGGAAATGAATTCTTTTACTTTGCGTTGGAAGTCGGGATGAAGATCATCCAGGACACCGCCTGGTACCATATAGTTCATCGTCAGACGGGCACCACAGGTTTCCTCCATAATCTCGTTGATCGCTTCACGTTCCCTGAAGGCGTGAAAGAACGGGGTGAAAGCACCCAAATCCATAGCCATGGATCCCCACCAAAGTTCATGAGAAGCGATACGGGTTAGCTCATCCATCAAGACACGAATAACCTGTGCTCTTGGCGGCACTTCGATCTGCATACCCTTTTCAACAATCAATGCGCAGGCGTGGTTGTTGATATGCGACGACAGATAATCCATACGGCTGGTAACATAAATATACTGACGATAGGTCAGGCTCTCGCACATTTTTTCAATCGAGCGATGGATATAACCCAGATGAGGTTCTACTTTCTTGATGGTTTCACCGTTCAGGGTAATCACCAGATGCAATACACCGTGAGTGGCAGGATGCTGAGGGCCCACATTGATGATCAGATCGCCTTCCGTATTCGTGCCTAATTCTTCAACCATGTTTATAATTTTATCATGTTCACAGGGTCATCAAAATCTTTCAGTAATGGATTCCTTCCTTCCCATCCATCAGGTAATATCAATAAGCGCAAGTCGGGATGATGCAGGAAGTTGACTCCGAACATCTCATACACTTCGCGTTCATGAAATTCAGCTGTCCGCCAGATATGACAGACGGTTTCAATATCAGGTTTTGCTTTATCCAATTTGGCTTTAACAACTATGTTATGTCTGTATTTCGTTGAAGACAAATGATAGACCATGGTCAGGTGAGTCTTCCAGTCGATACAGGTAAGGCAAAACATATAATCGAAATGAAGTGCGTACTCATTGCGTAACTGTTGTGCGAATGGCAGCCAATCGGTCGGTTCAATCAGGATATTCAGCCACTCGCCGCCTTCTTCAAAGTTGGCTGTCGGCAGCAGTGCGGTTATCGCTAGTTTTAATTCTTCGTTGTCCATGATTATACGTTCGCTGACTTTATCTGTTCACGGGTCATCCCGCTTTTAATTTTTTCCTGTAAACTGATCAGTGCATGTAGCAAGGCTTCAGGTCTTGGAGGACAACCTGCCACATACACATCAACGGGTATGATATGATCGGCCCCTTTGACAACCGAATAGGTATTATAGAAAAAGGGTCCTCCGCTAATAGCACAGGCACCCATCGCAATCACATATTTGGGGTCAGTCATCTGATCATACAGACGCTTCAATACCGGTGCCATCTTATTGACAATGGTACCAGCTATGATAATCACATCTGCCTGACGAGGGGAGGCTCTAGCCACTTCAAAACCGAAGCGGGAAAAATCGTATTTGGCTCCGGCCACTGACATATATTCGATACCGCAGCAACTGGTTGCAAAGGTCAGCGGCCACAACGAATTGGAGCGGGCCCAGTTGATGACATCATCCAATTTGCTCAGCACAATGCCGCCTCCGGGTAATTCCTGAATCTGTCCTGGAAAATTCTCTGGTGTAACGTTCGTTGTCATATCCATTTTAAGGCACCTTTTTTATGCGCGTATAAGAATCCGGCGAATAATATGGTAAAGAAAATAATAATCTCGATAAAGGCCAGCCAGCCAACTTTTTTAGCCACAACAGCCCAAGGATAAAGAAATACAAGCTCCACATCAAAAATCAGGAAGATGAGAGCGAACAGATAATACCCCACATTCAACTGAACCCATGTTTTGCCACTCGTAGGAATACCACATTCATAGGGTTGACCTTTTTGCGGATTAGTGGTTGACTTAGTGATAATTTTTGCAACAAGGATGGCAATACTTGAGAAAGCAAGTGCGGCTAAAATTAAAACAATCATCGATGCTGATCCCATGCCTAAAACTGTCTTGAATGAATAAAAATTCTTAGGGCCGCAAGGTAAGGCAAAATTGATAGTAAGTGAAATTTCACTCTACTTATTTTGATTCATTCTAAACATGTGTTTGGACAAGGATACTTTTTACTTGCCTGTCTGAATTGATAGTCAGTATCTAAGTGCCTTCAACTTTTATGACCAGTAATATTTAAGCCTTGGGTCAATGATCAAAACGCATAATAGCCGTTCTTCATGGCAAAGACAGTCAAGCCGACACGCGATTTGATATTCAGTTTCTGAAAAAGGTCATCGCGATATCCGTCGATGGATGTCGGACTAAGGAACACTTTTCAGCAATTTCCTACTACGTCATTTTGGTACAAATCAATTGAAGCAGTTCACGCTCGCGTCCGGTAAATGCACCTCATCTTTATTATGTTTTTGTATATTTAGGGCTTGCTGAAAAAGTCAGAAGTACATCAGGTACGAACCGGCAAAATGAAGCTGTATTGATCATACTGCGAGTTGCAACCGGTGAAGTAGATGGTGTGCTTCTGGCTAACGAAATGATCGATGGGTTTAAAAAGCTGAGATGTACGATTTTCTCAGCTGTTGTCTAAAACGCCATGCATCTCTGCGTGCAATTTTGCTCTGAAAATATTGCTTATTCTTAAATTGAATGATTTTCAGCAAGCCCTAATTACCTGCGATCAAACCAGTGACATTATTTGTATACAAATACCCATTCTTAACAACCAATTCGATTGCCAAAATACGTTTCTTTCCCTTGATGAGCTTGAATAAGCTTTAAGAACGGACGAGCTGTTTATTATCAGTTTTTGGTGAAAGAAGAACGAATGGTCTGTCCGTCAACAATAGCCGATAAAAAGTATATACCAGCGGTGAGGTTTTTGCAATCAATCTTGCAGAGGTCGTTTTCAAACGTGTAGCTAGGAACGATAGTTTGACCATTGAGATTATAAAGCACGATCGTCTTAGCGTTGGAAGAGATTCCTTTTGCTATGATAAAATCATTTGCAGGATTAGGATAGCAGGTGATAGTTGTTGTTTGAATATCATTCACGGAAGCCGGAAATGCTCCGCTAATGGTGATAGATGTCGTATTCCATTGATCACCGCTATCGTCGGTGCCATTGCCATTGACTGCATTTCCAACAGCGTTAAACGTTACCGCGCCGGTGGTTGCCGGGGCAGTCCATGAACAGGTAAATGTCGTAACGCCTGAAACTGCGGCTTTGGGTGTAGTATGGGTAATTTGCGAACTTTTTAATTTAGTGCCTGTACCTGCAGCAAATGTACCTGCGGTTGCTGCAATATTGCAACCGGCTTTTGGATTCGTTGAGTTGGCAACCGTAAGTGTAAGCGTGTATACCTGACCAGGCACGTACGATGAAGGTAAGCCAGTCAAGGTTGTGGTAGTTGCCGAAGTTTTATTCCCGTGACATGAACCGCAACTTGTGCCGCTCATGGCCCGCCCACTGGTATCAGATGACATTGTGATATAGATGATCCCTAATGAGGCGAATAAAAAAAGTTGTGATAAAATTTTTGTTTTCATTTTTTTTTTTGGTGGCCAAAATTACTTAAATAATTCAATCTGTAAAATGATTTAAGGAGAATAGTACATTTCCGACGTTCAAGGAGTGTATGTATTATCCTGATGATAGCTCAAAAGGTCAATTAACAGGGCTTTTTCAAGAAGTATTATGATTGCATTAAGAATACATTGTACAGCGAATTGAATAATGGATTCTGAAAATCAAATTTATTCCAACGAACAAAAAAAGGCTGCCCTTTTGGAACAGCCTCTTACTAAATATGTAAAAACAGAATTAATTCTTTGTGAAGGATGAGGTCAAACGTTTGCCGTCTACGTTTGCAGAGAGGATATACATACCTGATGCCAGATTGTTACAATCGACCCTGCAATGAGATGATTCAAAGGTATAGGAAGGTGTGAATGATTGGCCATACAGGTTGTAAATGACAATTTGCTTGGCATTTTCATTGATTCCATCAACCATCAGAAAATCATTCGCTGGATTCGGATAACAAGATATGTTTGAGTTCTGAACATCATTTACCGCTGCTGGCCATCCACCGCTAATGGTTACAGATAATGTATTCCATTGGTCACCACTGTCTGCATTGCCATTGCCATTCACCGCATTTCCAACTGCATTAATCGTTACAGCACCTGTGGTAGCCGGAGCAGTCCATGAAAAAGAATACGAAGAAATGCCACTTGCTGCAATCATTGGCTGAGTTTGTGTAATTTGTTTAGAACCGCCGCCCACAATCGTACCGCTACCAGCTGTAAGCGTTCCACCAGTCACAAGAACATTAAAACCACTTTTAGCTTTGGCTGAATTGATGACCGTAAAAGTGAGAGGATATGTCTGACCTGGTGTGAAGGATGTAGGTAATCCTGACCAAGACACTGTAGTTGCAGTATTCGCCGTAGTTCCATGACAACCGCCGCCGCCGCATGAAGTGCCGCCATTATAGATGCCTCCAGAGCTAGAAGTAACAGTCATGTAAATCAATCCAAGCGATGCCGCTAAAAATAATTTGAATAAAATTTTAGTCTTCATTTTGTGCTATTTTTTTTTAAGGTCTAAAGGTAGATCATAAGGTATACAGTCACTGAAAAATTCTGATGAAGTAGCCCTTTTTCACGTCCAAAGTCACTATAGGGGAACAACTTACTCATCAGAAATGAATCAGTTTATACACGTATTTTTCTTCGGTTGTTTGAATTTTGAATATATACATACCTTGGGCCAAGTCAAATGGAGCAAGGCTAATCTCATTTACATCAAAAAACAATTCTGTTCGAATGACATTTCCCATGATATCTAA
The DNA here is from genome assembly GCA_903875055.1 of uncultured Bacteroidota bacterium. Lineage (GTDB taxonomy): Bacteria > Bacteroidota > Bacteroidia > Chitinophagales > Chitinophagaceae > OLB11. The sequence continues at coordinate 14,221 of CAIQUX010000163.1, read as the reverse complement.
AAGTGTATAGCTTCCTGTTTGGTTTTTCGGAAACACCAGCTTCGCATCTCCCTGATTCTGCGCAAAACCGATACTGTTGCAGAGTATTGTTTGCGTGATATCGGTCGGACAGGCATCTAGTATATGTTTTTTCTTAAATGCTTGACATATTGTTCTAGTATGTGTGCCGGCAAATAAGAGGCTATCCGATTGCATCACATAACCTGCTGCCTCCGGTAAGCTAGTACTGTCTGTAAAAAAATGAAGCGATTCAAGCATTAATTGGTCGGTAACATCATAACCTAAATCGGTCCAGATAATGTTCATCGCGCAATTCCAGATATCACCGATGGCATACAAGTCTCCAAACGAAGGATAATTATTCGGTGTATCGGCTTGCCGCCCGGGCCAAAACTCATTATGACCGTCCCAGCTGAACATATTGGCCCAGTTAAAGGATGATTGTCTTCGTGAATAGGAGGTAGCAAAATAATCGGCCAGACCTTCATCTAAACCGGACCGCTCGTTCGAGAAATTCAGATTGTGATTGGCACTCCAGCTCACACCATGCGAATACTCATGGATGATCACATCGGCATCCTCAGCATCATCGACGCCGCCAGTGCCGAATATCAGAGTAGGATTACCTCCATTTCGGTTAAAGGCTGAATTGTCGGCTCCGAATTGTCCGTGTGTATCGACCTGTAACTGGAGCTTCATCAGGGTGTCAAAACCGAGGGCGGCAAGGTGGTTGTGAAAAGCTGTTAGATGGTACAATGCATTCACATCCTCAAAGCCGCTTTGGCTGCGGTCAAAGAGAAAGGATGATGTGCTCGAAGTCGCCACCGGAACAACAGGGTTTTCAATTTCCTGAATACGGGCAAATTGATTCTCAAGCAAGAAGGTATTGTTGACGTTGTCGAAGGTAGCCGTCATTGTATCGTACAGATAGACACCATTCATCCATGCGGCATTACTATCGTTATTGTCAATATAAGCTCCTCCATACACTTGTTGCGCACTGGTAAGCGGATCAGGATTGAAGACCTTGACATGTATGGTACTGTCGTGTTTGAAATGCCTGATATGATCATAAGAGAGTAAGAGATTTCCCTTGATGTCCAGGATGATCGTATTGTCATTTGCGGCATTCCATGCATTCATTTCGAGGACTATATTTGGTTTTCCGTCAATAGGGTATATCTTATAGTTTGTCGAATTGATGATCCTGCTATCAGTCCAATATCGGTCGGCATATTCCTCAACAGGCACATCGGCCCATGCTTTCAATTCAGTTTCTGGTTGAAAACCCTTGAGTGAATTCAGATCTGTAGTTTCTTTTTTAATGGAAACAATATGCCCGTTCAGGTCGGTATTGATTTTGATACAGGAGTTCAACAAGGGAATCTGTTTATAGAGAATAGTGAAGGTATAGTGCCGGCTGACTTTTGTTTTCTGAAAAAAAAACAGTTGCAAGGCAAAGTCATTATCGTTTATGTCGGCGACGTAACTTTTTGCAAAGTCAGCGGCCTCTTGTTCGTCATGTAATACGAGAGCAGTATCAGGGAAATAGAGCCCATTCAGTTGTTGCCCCCAAAAGCAGGTAGGCAGCAAAAGCAACATGAACAACAGCAATATTTTCATATACATGAGATCAATTTAAGTGTCAGACGATTTCGCTGTCGGATATGTTGGATTCTTCAACTTTTTTTCTGCTTCGTTTGATATCCAACGCTTCAATGAGTAAGTATTCATCATCCGATAATGGCTGTGCATCAATCTCGGCATCGTCATTCAACACGACAAAGGTTTCACTCACGAGTTTCAGATGAGCAGGCAAGGCTGCATTCATCACATCGCCCTCGGTACACATATAATAGGAAGCCATCCACTCCCAAAATTTCAATTGAGTTTCTGTCACGATAGGTTCCTCATCGAGCAGGCTGCGAACCGGTTTCACTTGATAGAATTCAGGTTTGTCGCTATGGATCCGTTTGACGATACCGCTATAGATTTTACGTTTTCCGAATTGAACCTCCACACGACAACCAACTTTTATTTTATCCTGAAGTTCAAGCGGAATCCCAAAGGTGTAATTCCTTTCGAGGGCAAGGGGCAATATGATATCGGCAAACATCATGAATTGAAGGTATTGCTTTTCTTCCATTCCTCTGCAAATTGCCAGACTCTTTGTTTCTTGTTGGTCTTGCTGAAAAGCCAACAAGCCTGCATGTAGCCTTCTACATAATGTTTCAGTCCATCAAGATCCTTCTTCTCCAGTCCCAGCGTAGTCACCGGCGGAAGAAACACAGCACGATTCCATCCGGGTGTAAAACGCATCAGGTTGGCCGGGTGCATACGTTTGGCAGTGTCGATGAAAAGTACAGGCAAGATATCGGTCTGTTGCTGAATGGCGAGTGAGAAGCTGCCGTCCTGAAAAGGTAACAAACTGGTTATGGGTGTATTTGAAAAAGTCCCTTCAGGGAATATGACGATGGAGTTTCCCCGATCGAGTTCTTTTTTCATTTTTCTGAAACTGTTGGCTCTTGCGGTCATCGAACTGCGATCGACCGTTATGACCACATTCTTGTAGATAACGCCATACACCGGCGCTTTTTCAATTTCCTTTTTTCCCAATGTCTTGAACACCTGTGGAATGCTGGTATAAATCACGGCGGCGTCGATATAGGATTGATGATTGGGTGTGATGATATAACTTTTAGAAAAGTCGATCTTATGTCGGTTATAGTTTCTTGGAATCATGCCGGTGAGGATGAACCACAGGTTACTGATGATTTTCATCAACCAGAACATGCCATTGTCCTTGACCGATTCGGGAAAGAGAAGTAATAATAAAGTGACAGGGAAGGAAAGGATGATCAGGATGATGAACAAAATGCAGACATACAGAAAATAAGGCAGATAGAGTATATTCTTGATCAAGGAAAAAAGTTTTTATTGTATCAGGGTGGAATCGGCTTTCTCGAATTCTGCTTCGTTGGCATCATTCATTTTCTTGGCTTTCATGCCCAGATCCAATAATTGTATGAGGGCATTTTCTGATTCATTGCTCAACATCATGGCTCCTTCTACATGTACGGCATCGTTTTTCATAGTACCGCCATGAAATTCAATATAGTTGAAAAACTTTTTAGCCTCCGTCATAAATTCTTCGTCATTATTCTGATGCGTTTTCGCAGGAATCGATTGCATCACCTTTTTCATGTCGACATAAAATACCATCGGACTGGATGAAAAATGTTTCCAAACATCAGCAGGAATCGACGCCTTCGTATTGCCTTTACCGGCCAGATAGGCATTAGCCATCGTGGCGTCTGATGAATAGACCATCGTATTTTTATCATACATCAGAGCGGCTTTTGAACCGGTATCGGGCCAACTGTAAATATTCCCGTTCTTTGTCAGCATGTTGTTCTTCACACCTATACCAAGTAATTTTTCAAGACCGGTCTGGTCCTTGATACTCATGGCCATCGTCATTTTCATATCGGGAGAACGGTCGGCATTTTCATCATAATTGACTGTGTCGGTTCCTGATTTCATATTCATATCGCTAATAGCAAAGACCATGTCGCCTTTAAAGGTTGAAGCGATATTGTCCATACTGGTACCTGCCAATCCCAGACCCATGTTCAGGAGGCCATCCAATCCGAATTTCTTGAGATATTCCTGTATCATCAAGGGGTTCATGTTATAGCCCGCAATCAGGTCGATGTCGGTGGACGGAATTTTCCGTATCAGATCCAAGTCGAGTGAATGTGGTTCGTACTTCTTGTAAATGTCGGCCATGTCCTTACTCATATAATAATCCATGACGGCAGCAGCCTTCCCTTTTTCGAAATCGATACCGGTAGCCAAACCGGCATCTTTGAAGTAATCCTGTTTGATGAACGGATTGGTTGAAGCGTCGGCATTGTTATTATACAGCTCTTCGTAATTCAACCAGATACTGATATCATGACCTTCTTTTTGTAATGATTTGAAATGTGCATTTGACAGGATGGATGTTGCTGCCGGACGCGAGAAGGTCTCCTCAAGTTTTGACCGGATTAAACCCGCATCATTCAGATGAAATGAAAAAGTCATGGTCGTGATGTTGGTGTCGGAACCCATGGGATAAAAGATGGCGGCATCCCTGTTCCAGGCAGCCAATATCTTATTTTCAATCAGCGTGGATGAAAATCCATTGCCTTTATCGATAACGATGTTCGGATAGGTTTTTTTCAGGAAGGCTTCAAATGCGTCCTTATCGCTCATGCCCACTATGATAGAAGCTGTGCCATCTTTCCGATGATTGGCACTCAGACAGAAATAAACTGTAGAATGCTGATTCAGACCGATATTCGAAATGTCTTTCATGGCATTTTTCGAATCTTCGTTACTCATATTCTTCTGCATCTCTTTAAAAAGTTCACTTCCGGTGAGTGCATTCCATATCAGTTTTTTACCCATTTGGTTCAAATCGATAGTGGCCACCAATTGTGCATCTTTAGGAATATATTTTGCATGGTCTGGAATTTTGTTGCAAGAAAAAAGCAAGAGGCAACAAGCAACGAAATACAGGAGAGTATGTTTCATTCGGTTTTTTTTCAAAAGTAAAATAAAATTAACAGGCATAAGTAAAAAATCCAGAACCGCCGGTACTTCATGACAAAATGCACCAACCTTCAATTACAACTAAATTAATTCTCAATCGCATCGTCTAACCTTTTAGAAGTGATATCATTTCTGTCAGATTCATTTTTTTCTGTTCGCCGCTGTTAAAGTTTTTGACACTGATACAATCTTCGTTTAACTCTTCTTCGCCTATCATGGCAATGAAAGGCATATTTCGTTTATTGGCGTATTTGAGTTGTTTATCAAACTTGATGGCATCAGGAAAGAGTTCACATGAAATATTTTCAGCACGCAAGGCTTTCAGTACCTCCATATTCCTCTTTTCGAACGCTTCGCCGAAATTCACCAACATGATTTTTACAGATTGATTCAGCTCGTTTGGAAAGAGCGCCTTTTCATCCATCACATCATAGATCCGGTCCACGCCGAATGAAATACCTACGCCCGGAATATTCGGCACACCGAAGAGCCCTGTGAGGTCATCATAACGACCACCTCCGCCTATGCTGCCCATTTGTATGCCGAGCGGTTTTACTTCGAGAATGGTGCCCGTATAATAATTGAGTCCGCGGGCGAGGGTGACATCGACTTTGACAGTTTCGAAATTTGTTGTCAGGTATTCAAGTTCTGCGATACCTTCCAAACCTATAGTTGTATCCTTGAACATCGTTTTCAATTGTTTCAGGATTTCCGCATTCGAAACTTCTTGTTGAGCAATATCAAGGTATTGATTGATGATGCTGATAGAGGCCTCGTCATTGCCTCGTTGTCTTAATTCTTCGTTCACCTTGTCAATACCGATTTTGTCGAGCTTGTCGATGGCAATCGTGATGATGGTCATTTTTTCAAGTCCTCCGCACAAGGTAGCGAGTCCGGCTAGGACTTTACGGTTATTGAGACAGACCGTAACATTGATCTTAAGTTTCTTAAAAACTTCCAGATAGATATGGATCAGTTCAATTTCATTGAATAAGGATTGGCTACCTACGACGTCGGCGTCGCATTGTGTGAACTCACGGTAACGACCACGTTGCGGGCGGTCGGCGCGCCATACAGGCTGTATCTGATATCGTTTGAACGGGAAAGTGATTTGTCCGTGGTTCATCGCCACATAACGGGCGAACGGGATGGTAAGGTCGTATTTCAACGCCCGTTCGGTAAGTCCCTTCACATTTTTTCCTTCCAGCACCTTTTTAAAATCTTCATTGGCCGCGGCATGTTTCTCGGGTCGTTCAAGTCCGTTATTCAGGATTTTAAAGATCAGTTTATCGCCTTCTTCACCATACTTACCCATGAGGGTTTCAAGATTTTCGAAGGCAGGAGTTTCAAGAGGTTGAAAGCCATATAATTCAAATACTGAACGGATGGTATCCAAAATGTATTGTCGTTTTCTGACAGTCTCCGGCCCGAAATCTCTGGTGCCCTGAGGCAATGATGGCTTCATGTTTTGCGTTTCTTGCGGGCAAAAATAATCAAATGATGTTTACATTGTAGTATGTATATTTACCGCTTATAATTTTTTGTATGAAGAATATTGTCTGCACCTCGCTTTTATTACTTTTATCCATGTTCTCCTTCGCTCAGGCTGGAACAATCAAGGGCTTTGTGTACGACAAATCGAACGGGGAAGCCTTACCCGGTGTGACAGTTTCCATCAAATCCATCAAAAAAGGAGCCCAGACCGATGTGAACGGATTCTTCAATATGCCTAAACTGCCGGTCGGGAAATATGTCATCAGTGCTGTATGTCTTGGTTATGATCCGACTGAAATCAATGCAGAAGTACTTGAAGATGAAGTGGTATCCGTGAAAATCAACCTTGGTAAGAAAACAAAGGAATTGAAAGGCGTGAGTATTTCTGCCAAACGCGAAGAGAAAATGTTCGATACCAAAGTAGGGATGACCAGGATCACCCCTAAGGAAATGAAACTTATGCCATCGATAGGAGGGGAGCCGGATATTGCGCAATTTCTTCAGGTGATGCCGGGTGTGATTTCAACCGGAGATCAGGGCGGGCAACTCTATATACGAGGAGGTTCACCGATTCAAAATAAGATTATGCTAGACGGTATGACTATCTACAATCCTTTCCATTCAATCGGACTGTATTCGGTTTTCGAGACCGATGCCATTCGCAGTGCTGATGTGATGAGTGGTGGTTTTGGGGTTGAATATGGCGACAGGACTTCGGCCATTGTGAGTGTGACTACCAAAGACGGAAACAAGAATAGGAACTCAGGCAAGATTGCCATCAACCCGATTTTGGCCAAGATATTTCTGGAAGGGCCTTTCGTCAAATCGAAAGGTGACAGTTCAACTACACTTACCTATGTGGCTTCCTTGAAACACAGTTACCTTAAATCAACCTCGAGTGCATTCTATGGCATATTCGGTGAACCTTATCAGACCAAATTGCCTTACACGTTTACGGATGCCTACGGTAAAATCAATGTCAATTCTACAAACGGAAGTAAGGTCAGCATTTTCGGATTTAATTTCAAAGACCGTGTCAATTATCCTGGTGTGTCGGATTTGAAATGGAACAGTTTCGGTGGTGGTACTAATTTTGTGGTGACACCAGGAAGTTCTCCTTCGTTGATATCCGGTGGGTTTTATTACTCGGATTACAAGATCAGTTTATCTGAAGCCAACAACCGGCCTCGGGAAAGTGCCATCAATGGATTCGATGCCAATATAGCGGTTACCACCTATCTGCCAAATCACGGTGAGTTGAAATACGGTGTGGAATTTGTCGGGTTCAAAACCGCCTATCAATATTACAATTATGTAGGTATCCGGCTTGAGCAAAACGATTATACCACTCAGTTGGGCGGATTCCTGAAACTGAAAAAGAATTTTGGTGATAAACTGATTGTAGAGCCTGGTATTCGTTTGCAGTATTATGCATCACTGCCGGTTGCCAGTCTGGAACCGCGTCTTGCTGTTAAATATAATATTAGTAAGTCGCTTCGTCTGAAAGCGGCCACCGGAATCTATTCTCAAAATATCATCTCTTCCAAATCTGATCGTGACATCGTGAACTTCTTCACAGGATTTTTAACGGCACCTGATTTTGAAATTACCAAGCCCGACGGAAGTATTGCCTCGAACAATATCCAGAAGTCATATCATCTGATCGGTGGTATTGAAGCCGATGTCAGAGAGTTTGAATTTTCGGTGGAACCTTGGTATAAATATTTCGGACAAATCATCAGCATCAACCGATATAAATTGTTGTCGTCAGACCCTGATTTTATCATTGAATCAGGCAAAGCCTATGGGTTGGATGTTACTTGCAAATACTCAAAAGGACGTCAGTATTTCTGGGCTGTTTACTCATACGGTTATGTTGATCGTTACGATGGCAAGCAAACTTATCCAACGCCGTTTGATCGACGTCATAACCTGAATCTGTTGGCATCTTATGTTGCCGGCAAGAAATCGGATTGGGAATTTTCTGCCCGTTTCAATTATGGTTCGGCGTTTCCGTTTACGCAAACTCAGTCCTTCATCGAAAAAATGGATTTCGGCACAACCGGTATCAGTACTAACTATCTGACACAGAACGGTACTATGGAAATCGTATATGCCGATAAGATAAACGGTGGTCGATTGTCGGCTTATCATCGACTGGATCTTTCTGTAAAGAAAAAAATTAAGACGGGTAAGAACAGCTCACTCGAAGCATCCGGAAGTGTCAGCAATGCCTATAACAGGGAAAATATTTTTTATATCGATCGTGTCACCAACAAACGTGAGAATCAATTACCGATATTTCCCAGTTTAGGTCTTTCCTGGGCTTTCTAGTCTAAATAAATCATATGAACATGAATAAGAAACTTTCGTTAGTTTTTCTCTTAGTATGTTTCCAGATTCTTTCTGTTTTTGGTCAACGCAGTTTGCGGTTCACCACGACCAATCATACCTTGGAGGAAGCTGTGAACTATGCAGATATACATTATTATCAACAGGCCTATTTGCTGCTGAATACATACCTGAATGATTTCCGGCAGGAGGGCAGAGAAAAACAAGCATTTGAGTATCAAACGGCACTTTTTTATTATCATACATGTGCGCTTAAACTCAATAGATATGAGGCAGAGAAGGGACTTTCCCGTTTTGTACAAGAAACGCCTTTCTCAGTCCTGCAACAATTGGGCTCTTTTGAATTGGGAAAATATGCCTACGAGCATAATCAGTTCGAAGCCGCCATCAGATTTTACGAAGCCGTCGGTATCGATGTATTGACTAATCAGGAACTCATTCAACGGAATTTTGAACTGGGGTATTCATACCTTGTCACCCAACAACTCGATAAAGTGGAACCTTACTTTCAATCGGCTAAGAATATCCCCGGTGAATATTTCAAGCCCGGCAATTATTATCATGGTTTACTGGCCTATTACAAGAAGAATTATAAGGAAGCCAGTGAGAGTTTTAATGCTGTGAAAGATGATGAGCGTTATAAGAAAATCATTCCGTTCTATCTGACTGAAATCGATTATGTGACTGGCGAAAAAGAAAAGGCATTAGCGGCAGCGTTGCAGTATCTGAAGTCGGGAGACTTATATTATGATAATGAACTGAATGAGATGGTGGCTCAGATCTATTGCGAAAAAGAAGAGTATGCCAATGCAGCTTTGTATTACACGACTTATATCAGCAAAGCCAAATCGGTACGTGATGAAGATGAGTTCAAACTTGGTTACTGTCTGTATGCTCAGGATAAAACAGAACAAGCTATAGAGCATCTTGTAAAGGTGTCAAACAAGGATAAGGATCTCTCACAACACAGCGCCTATTTGCTTGCAATCTGTTACCTGAAAAATGGTGATCGGGAGAGTGCCATGAAATCTCTTGAAAGTTTCAGAGCCTTGACCGAGGATGAATCACAAAAGGAATTGATTGATTTTACATTGGCTAAACTTAGTTACGAACAAGAAGATTCGAAAGTGGCACTGTCTAAGTTGACGACCTTTCTTTCGGGCTATATACATTCTGATCACATTGATGAAGTCAAGGAAATGCTGATTTATCTTCATATCAAAGGACAGGACTATCAGGAAGCACTGACCGTTTTGAATTCAATGAAGAAATTATCTTTTAACATGCAGAAGGTTTATCAAAAGGCTAGTTATGCACGAGGAATCGCTTTGTTGAAAGAGGCCAAGCCGGAGGCAGCGATGCTGGATTTTCAGGAAGCTAAGAAGTATCCAGCGGATCGTAACCTGGTCTCCATGTCTGATTTCTGGTTGTCTGAATGCAATTATCAGTTAGGGAAATATGAGGAAACTCTGAGTAGCTGCGATTTTTTCCTGAATCTGGGCGACACGCTTTCAATGCCCGAATACACTAAAAAAATACATCTCACAAGAACGTATGTTTATCTACGCACAATGGATAGTCTAAAGCTTGTTCAGGAATATCCTGTGGCCACTGGTGATACCAATACGACCGATCTGTTGACAAGAATGGATAGTCTGAAGCCGAAATATGTTCCTGAAAAGATTCCGGTCATCGAATTTGAACCTTACATTGCTTTATACAATTTACCTGAAGAGAAGATCAGCTTTGCCTACAAGCCGATTCCGTTGAAGCCATTAGCAATCAGCAATGAGATTAGACGGGAAGACCAGACAAATTTTGTTGAGGCGGCAGTAGGGAATCTGTCATCACTGAACATTTCTGCCGGATTTAATTTTGATCAGTTGTTGAAGATGCCTTTGTATGTTGATATCAATCATTCGTCATCAAGCGGGAAATTGGCAAATCAAAATATGAACAGCTCACACTTAGGTGTGTTTACGTCTACTGTGGCATACGACCATGACATTACCTTGGCTTTGGAAGCCGACCGGAGAAGGATGTATTATTATGGTTACGATCATCAAGTGATTTCCTGTGAATCTTCAGCTATCAAGCAATCGTTTCAAAATGTAGGAATCACCGCCAACGTTAAACCGTTGAATCAAAATAAAGAGGGTATTGTATACAAAGCCGATGCCTATATGGGGCTTTATACCGATCGGAATTCTGCAGGCGAATATTCTGTAAAAGTAGATGCGCCTGTATCCAAGCAAGTGAAGTCGGATTTGTCTGTACAATCGGATGTTCTCATTGACGCGAATATTTATTTTGCCAGAAGTATGAATGTTCAGAACAATTCCTTGATTTCATGGAGACCATCTGTGACCAAAGACATTGAAAAGCTGCGTATCAAAGTCGGATTATATCCGACGATCGGACAACAATTCTATTTACTACCTGATGTTTCTGTACAATATCCACTTTCAAAGAAATATGCTAATGTGGAGCTGGCATGGCAACAACATATCCGATTGAATACATTCAGACAACTGACAGAAAGCAATCCTTACCTGTTCACCTATAATAAGGTCAGGCAGTCAGCTAATTCCGAAATTTTTGCAGGTTTGAAAGGGAATGCGTTATCCAATATCAGTTATGCTGTCCGCTCAGGCATAGCGGTCATGAATGACTTGCCTCTTTTTGTAAACGATACGGCATTTGACAATAAGCAATTCAGGGTAATTTATGAATCGCAGGCAACCGCTTTCTTACTCGATGCGGCTGTAGATTATACCATCAATTCGGACATTCAGGCCGGGGCCAATATCAGTCTGCGTCCAATTCTGCATCTGAATACCAATCAGGAAGCCTGGCATTATGTGCCGTCAGTCATCACGATGTATGGTAAAGTGAAGCTTATCAAAGATCTTGTTTTAAAAGGTGAATTGATCATGATGGCTGGCTCTAAAGCAGCTTTGAAGGATAAGGTCAGTGGAACTTCGTATACACAATCGATCGGATCAGGTGTCGATCTGAACCTGTCTGCCCGATATCCCTTCATGAGGAATTGGAATGCCATGTTGGACGTCAACAATTTGCTAGGTTCAAAATATCAGCGATGGTATGGTTACCCGATGTATGGCACCCAAGTAATGGCCGGGGTTAGTTATTCGTTCCGAAGTTTGAAAATAAAGTAACCTTTGCTATCTGGTGAGTTAAATAGACAACTTACTATCTGCATTAACTCGCTGTAGTAGTTTGCTTGTACTTAGCGTCGTCTTTTTTCTATTAAACATTCCCTACTTTTGCATCACATATGATTTGGTTATATCTCTTGTTATTGTTTTTGTTGACTGCGATCGGAGGGGCCATTCCATTGTTTCTGAAGGAATTCAAAGCCTCCTGGATGACCCTGATGCTGGCTTTTTCTGGAGCTTTCCTGCTCAGTATCACCTTGATTCACCTGTTGCCGGAGGCGATGCATGAATTGGGCGAGAAAGCAGGCTTATATATCTTAATGGGTTTTTTTATTCAGCTGATGCTGCAAAGGTTATCGCATGGCATCGAACATGGACATGTGCATGAAATGGGCGAGCATGTACATTCCATCTTCCCGATATTTGTCGGATTGTCGATTCATGCCTTTATGGAAGGAATTCCTTTAGGTTTTAATTATCAGAGTCAGGCCACCTTGCCGGCCATATTTCTGGGAGTGGCAGCGCACAAATTACCCGAAGCGATTACGTTATGTTCACTTTTATTGATATCAAGGACGAAACGTAACAAATGGATGATACTGGTGGTCTTTGCCTTGGTGTCTCCGGTATCTGCCATGATGGCTATGTATTATGGCGAAAAATTTCATTTTATTTCTCATCTTTTGGTTTATATCATACCAATGGTCATAGGCTCTTTCCTGCATATTTCAACAACAGTCCTTTACGAAAGCGGTACCAAACATCATGAGTTAAGCCGACAAAAAGTCATAGCAGTACTGCTTGGCGTGGGTTTTGCGTTGGGCACTTTGTTGTTTCACACACATTAAACAAATTATGCAAAAACGAATCATGTTGATTTTGAGTTTCATCGCTCAATTGTTGGGTTTTCATGCCTTTGCGCAAGATCAGGCGTTACCACAAAACAGTTTGGTCATCCAGACCAAGAGTTTGCTATGGCGAGTTTCAGGAAAGGAATTATCCAAGCCTTCTTATGTCTTCGGCACCATACATGCCATTTGTCAGGAAGATTATTTTTTTAGTGAAAAAATGAACAAGGCTTTGAATGAATCCAATCAGTTGATTTTGGAAGTGAATCTTAGCGATCCAGCGATGAATTCGGAGCTTCAGCAGAGCATGCTATTGCCGGAGGGAAAGAGGTTGCGTGATTATTTTTCCGGAGACGAAAAATATCAACAATTCGCCGGTAAGCTTAAATCGGTAGCTGATATCGATATCGAACTCTTCAGTCATTTCAAACCTTTTGTGCTGATTTCGGCATTGACTATGCAAGAATATAAGTGTCCTACAACTGTTTCTTATGAAATGAAACTAATGGAAGCAGTGGCGTCAAGAAATGTTCCTGTAAGCGGTTTGGAGACAGCTGTTTCGCAACTTCAGATTTTTGATATGATGAAGAACGATGAAATCGAGCATTTGCTTTTTGATGCGGTGACAAAAGATTCATCTGAAAATGAACAGGAGGCTAAGTTGATCAGTTTGTATAAGCAAGAGGATTTGGAAGGCCTTTTTCAACTCATGAGTCAATCGGCAGAATTAAAAGGTCATGAAGCAGCCTTGCTGACGATACGGAATCAAAATTGGAGTACAGTGTTGCCTGCCATGATGAGGAGAGAACCCAGTTTTATTGCTGTCGGTGCCGCGCATTTACCGGGCAAGGAAGGTGTGTTGAATCTTCTGCGAAAGCAGGGTTATACGGTTGATGCAGTAAAATAATACAACCAAAGTAGAGTTACAGCAGTCAAGAGTCAATGAAAATAGATACCTTTGGCAAGTAAGTAAAGTCCGACCGTGACAGTTAAATTTTTTAGGACGGCATACTGTCAATAAATATGGGGCCGACCGGTTTTGACAGCATAGATCTTTGAGAGTGTAAGCATGTCGTGCGTTGGATAATTAGCACGTTAATCTGAATATTCAAAATTCAAACGGCGAAACATCTTTCGCAATGGCTGCTTAATTTAAGTACCCATTTACAGGCCGTACATTTCGGGTAGATTTATAACCTACGTTGTACCGTCTTCACCAGAGAATATAAGTTGCTGCAACAGTAGGCTGTGCCTGTTGCCTAAGATGATCCAGCTAAGGGATGGATTGGTTTGTTTTGCTCCGGCTCATTCACAAAAATCAATGCAGAAATAAGCATGTAGAAAGCTTTTACGGAATATGTTTGGACAGGGGTTCGACTCCCCTCGGTTCCACTAAATCAGAGCAGGAAATAAATTGGTATATTTCTTTTTCTTGCTCTGATTTTTATTCCTCCGGTTCGTTTTTGATACCAAGTGGTCTGCAATATACTTATTGACGGTGATAGCGCATTTGTATTTCAATAGTTTGAATCTTTCCTTAATTATATTCTTTATGACAGAATTAAACAATGATTCGTGAAAATCAGGTTGCTGAAAAAGACCGGATAGTCTTGATTCTGATTATTGGTGAAGATAAATGATTTTGCCAGGCCTACTGAAAACCCATCAATTAAAGACTGATTAATCTTTTCAACGAGTAATGGCAAGCTAAGGTGCATAATATTTGGCGATCCCCTCAACACAATCACATAT
>CAIQUX010000162.1 GCA_903875055.1 uncultured Bacteroidota bacterium | reverse complement strand
GGGCTTGCTGAAAAAGTCTGAAGTGCAAGCTGATTAAACTTATTGTCTACAATGTCATGCACCTTAGTGCACTACTTTTGCGCTGAAATATGAAATCATCCTTAAATTGAGTGCTTTTCAGCGGGCCCTATTTATGACTATTTTTTAAAGTCAATAGCAGAACGTTGTGGTGCAGACATGTTAGATAATTGCTGATAAAGAAAGTGCGCCTCAAGCCATTGTCTAAGTGTGTTTTATCTGTCCTATTCAGATCCTGCAGTATCATCCTTGTCGGGATGATTTTCCAGAACTAGCAGTGATTCCTTCGCAATGAATCCTTTAAACATATTCCTAAATGAGAAATGCATATTGTGCAGAAACTTATGACTGATCAGGTAATGAACAATCTTATCTTCTATCCAGTGATGCAAAGGCAACAAAAACGATATCAAGACGATCTTGAATGCCATCAGTGGGAGTAAATCGCCATGTGTCAGATGATGAATGAAGGTATCGGCAATATAGATGATAAATTCAAACAGGAAGATGAACGTCAGGAAGCCGAACGCCTTGATCACCCATTTCGGCAAGGCAGAGTTACTCAGAAAGACAAGGATGATCAGTGCCAGAAAGATACTGAGTATGGTAATGAAAAGCTGCAGGTTATGTTTCTGCTGGCTCCTGTATTGCTCTTTTTCATTAAAGAGTTTATTCAATTCACCCTTATGTTCAACTTCGCTAAGTGCTATCTTATCATGCTGCATCTGCACCGTATTGCTATCGGCATAATGTTGATTCAGTTTGAGATAGTAATAGGCTCTTTCAGGATCATGACGTATGTTATACAATGAATCAAGAAGATGCGAACTTCCGATTACAAACGATAAGTCGGCTGCGTTGATACCGAAGGTGGCTGATTTTTCAAGACTTTCCGATGCCGAATCGATGGCTTCATGACGCAGATAAAACTCACCCATCCGTTTATAGAAATTAGCTTTATAATCAGGATCGGTGGAACATGCCACCATGATTTCCGCTTGCTTCATATAATACTTGGCAGAATCGATTTGTCCCCTTACTTCCATCACGATCGACATGACACGATTATAACTTCGTGGAGCCGATATCCTTAACAGTTCCAATTCTTCGGGATACTTGACACTGTAATAATCTGATATCTCCTGAAAACGATTATTGTCGAGTAATAAGGCTCTCAGACTGCTCATACAATACTCTTTGGCAGACTGATAACCCATACGTCTGGCTTCTTCAATAACCCGATAAGCCAATGAAATCGAGATATCAATCTGTTTGGCATTTCGGTAGATATTCACAAGCTCCACCTTATTCCATAGTTTCTCATGTTTGTCGAAATGAGAAGAATGTTCAACCAGGAAATCGGCCTTCAGATAATACTCTCTGGCCTTGGTATAGTTATCATTGACAGAATAGAATTTGTACATTTTTCGATACGACTCATACAGCAATGAATCATTTTCAATTTCACTCGATAGATAGACCGCATTGGTATAGTTCTGAAACGCATTCACTTTCTGTAACTGTCTTTCCATAATCTCACCCATCAGCAGATTGAAGAGGATCTTCATAGGCTTATTCTCTCCCGGCAGGTTTTCGGCTTTCATCAGATAATCCTGCGCCTCCCTGTATTCTTTTGTCTGAAGAAGGATACGGGCATGCTGATAAATCGCTTTAAAGGTTTTTTCCTTATCCATTTCCGGTCTTACCATATCCTCGGCTTCCTGTGCACTGGATAAGGCTCGTTGCGCTTTTACATCGATATAGGCAACAGCACAATAATTTATGAGACTTGAAAAGACAAGATCATCATCACCCATGAGCTGCGATTCGACATACGCCAGATACGCTAATGAATCGGCCATCGGATAATTAGCCTCTATATTGAAAGAATGTCTTGATTGTTTTTGCAATTGAAGAATATAATATCCTTTATTCGCAGAGGTGGTTTTGGTATCCAGTGTATCATTATCTGAAGAGAAAACCTGTGTTATAACAAATGTGTTTAACAGAAAAACTATCAATAAAAAACGATAGATTGTTTGCATGTTCAAAAATAATTTTATTATCTTGTATTTTATAAATTTATTACCATGAAAAATGTAAACTGTATTATGCTGGTTGCAGCTGGACTTGTAGTCGGTATTCTCATTGGAGACTTTAGTGATTTGAATATCAGAGAAATGATATTTGGTACGACATCGGTTGATAGTTATAAACCCGATTGTCAGAACTACGAAGGAGTGGATGCAAAAAGAGCGCATGAACTTTCTGCTAATTATAGAAGTGTGACAGATGTCGGTCAGGATTCAGGATCAAATCTATATAAACAGAATACCTATTTTGAATTGACAAGTGATCAGATTCAAGATATATATTGCACATCCAGATATATCACCAATAATGCAACTCGTGACTTTATGAGGGCCTTCCGATTCTATTTTGGTAAAAATTCTAATGCACCCACCACCTTCGACGATTGTCAATTGATGATGGTTGGATTGAATAAAGACAAGTCGGAAATGCTTAATCTTATAGGTGACGAGCAAGGTATACACATAATCTCGAATATGTTGCCTTGTCCTCAACAATGTGATGTAGATATGATCAATCATAGCCCGATTTTCAGCGATGAAAGGCGTTAGCTTGTTTTCTTTTTCTTTATTATTATTACTTTATGAAGCATATAAACTGATTTACGTTATCAGTTTTATATTCATACTTGTGTACACATTTTAAGATGTCTTTCGTATCGTATGAAACACTAAACGTCTGTTTAGCAAGGTCCTGCAACCTACATAAAACCCTTTGATGAAAATAATTCCTTCCGTTTCTGATTATTGTATTTCTTTTGCAGCTTTATAAATTACATACAGCCTTTCAAACAAGCGATGATGCAGGTTGGAAAGACTGAGATTCGATCGAGGATAAAGCAGATTCAATGAGAAAACCACTTGACAATAATGTGATCGATGCACCCGAAGCCGATTATTTATATATACATCCTTCTCAGATCACAGGGGCAGGCAAGGGATTATACACAGCCATCGATATCTATAAGGGCGAAATCATTTCCATCTTCAAAGGTGAGTTGCTCACCGAACGGCAAGTACAGATTCGAGTCGATAAGGACGAAGATAGATACTTTATCGAATTGCTGGATGGCAGTATCATCGATTCTATGAAGACGAAGTGCTTTGCCAAATATGCGAATGATGCAAAGGGTATCTCAGGTTCGACTCATAAGAACAATTCCCAGATTGCATTGGATGAAGAAAACAGGGTAGGACTTATTGCCCTCCGAAATATCAAAGCTCACCAGGAAATCTTTTGCAGTTATGGGAAACGCTATTGGCGTAAGCATGGATAAAAGTTATTTTACCGCAAAGAGCGCAAAGATTATTTTGATTTCATGACTATTCATACTTTGTATTTCTTTGCGAAAAACTTTTGCCTTCCTTTGCGGTAAAGAATAAACGCCTAGAAAGAATTTTTACGGCAAAGAGCGCAAAGAAGACGCAAAGGTCGCAGAGTCTGTTTTCATGTCAATTACAATGAATGCTTTTTATCTCTTATCTCCCATCTCTCTAATTCCCCATCAATTCTTCTCACTCACCATTCTCTCTTCAGGGAATTTAACTGTATAAATCGTCTTGAGTTTCATGCTTTCGCCCGGTTGCAGTTTGATACGCCATAAGAGCTTACCATATTCCTTTGTCACCTGAGCACCTTCGGCTTCATCAAGCGTCACTTCGATCTCGGTATTCTTTGCAATAGGATACTGATCAAGGACTTCAATGTCCACGGCTGTATTCTTATTGTTTTTCACGATGGTCTCATACGCCTTAGTCTCTTTCTTTTTGCTGCTGAACTTCTTCGTGACGCAAAGTTCATTCAGTTTTACACGCTTTACATTGATCTTCTCATCTCTTCCTAAGGAAATCAGCAAGGTATCGGCACTCACATTCGGATTGATATACGATTTGCCCACATACATATCATCAAAGAAGAGCGTTGCGTCACCGGCCAACAGATTATACTTACCCCAATCGGTGATGCGGGCAAGTAAGAAAACCCCATTATCAAGTTTAGGTACGGTATGATAGTTATACTGGGCAGGCAGACTTAATTCCTGTATGCTGATGATATGTTCCTGACCATCACTTTCGATATCCTGTTTCTGTTCGATATCATATTCCATCATCAGATCACCTTCGGCCACCGTGACCATATTCTCTTCGAGTTTCATACCATTCTTAAATTCATTGTCTTCTGCATACGCCATATTCGATTTCATCATTTGCACTTGCATCGGTGCGGCCGGCATTTTCGCTTCCATCCCTGAACGGTATTTAGAAAATGAATTCGAACTTTCCAGTTGATGCTGGTAATAGCCAGGTTGCATGAAATCGACATAGATAGGATAGAGGATAGGTCGGTCATGATTCTGATTGGGATTAGCCGTCGATAATTTCAGATGCGCTTCTTTCCAGTCGAAACCAGTGCTTTGCACGATTTTGGCTCTGCAATTGAGTTGCAAAGGTTGGGTGGTATTCTCACAACGTATCTCATACGTGGGTGTCCAACTGGCTGTTGTGACCAGATAGCTGACTTTAAACTGTGTATTCATGTCAGCAGAGGAATTGACCTTCAATACGATTTCTCGTACCGCTTTTCCCTGTAGTTTGGAACTCGATTCATTCACCTGATTCTGTAACAACGTCAATACATTACGTATCTCGGCAGACTCTTCATCGGCATCAAAGATCAGTTTCTTCAATTCCGCCTGTTTCACACGGTTTAATTCAAGCAGTTCTTTAAGAAGCTCTGGTTTCAGACCGTCTTTTTCGCTTCCGAGTTTGTTATTCGTATTCAAGACACTCAGTTCCACTTCATACCCTTCTTTTTGCTTGGAGATATAACGTGATTTCTTATCGAGGGCCTTGATCGAATCCTGCCAGGTCTTGATCTTACCCTGATTCAGGTTCTTGTCTTCTGAAAGATAATTAAGCCGTGAAGAAACCGACAATATCTTCACATTGTTCTTACATCCGACCTGTATGGAATTCTCATCAATGGAAGTAGTGATATTTGTGATGACAACTTCTGAATTACCAGAAGGGATAGTGGCACTTCCCAATCGGGTTTCTTTGGCATAACTTCGATAAATAGTGACATCAGTCACGTTAGAGTTCTTAATGACCACAGTAGCGTTGGCAGAGAAGAACGCTGTGGCGAGGGCGAGTACGATGAGGGTGTGTTTCATGATAGTGTGTTATTGTGCGCCTTAGAGAAAAAAGAATCTGGATTCCATAAACGCATCTTGATTTTTTTAAAAACCATGGATACAAACCATGAAAGCACGTGAAAATGAGAAGGATTCATGTCAAGTGCGATATGTACTTTTTATTTTACCGCAAAGAGCGCATAGAAGACGCAAAGGTCGCAGAGATATACGTTGTGGACATTAACACCTTTGTATTTCTTTGCGAAAAACTTTTGCATTCCTTTGCGGTTAAAAGTAAGCGCCTAGAAAGAATTTTTACCGCAAAGAGCGCGAAGCAGACGCAAAGGGCGCAGAGATATAAGTTGTGGACTTTAAAATCCTTGTATTCCTTTGCGGTTAAAAATAAGCGCCAATTTTACCGTAAAGGGTATAAATCCAGGATATGTAGCCTGCACCGCATATGACGGTAAGCCTTCATGCTGGTGTCGGAACTAACTCATTTCATTTGCTTACATAAAAAAAACTTTTCCAATGTCAGTAGACACTGGAAAAGTTACTTGAACGAAGGATTCCCTTTTTACGCCACCACAGATTTGGCAGGATCGCTCCATT
>CAIQUX010000161.1 GCA_903875055.1 uncultured Bacteroidota bacterium | reverse complement strand
GGTTGATAGAAATTGATTTTCTTTTTTGATAGGGAAATAAATAGGGGGACCCTATAAAGAACATAGGGCTTGCGAAGGCACAGCCTTCGAAGAGATCGGCCTTCGAAGAGATCGTTTCATTTTTGATAGGAATATAAATAGGGGGACCCTATAAAGAACATAGGGCTTGCGAAGGCACAGCCTTCGAAGAGGGAGCCACCTTTTCATGATCGCCTTTTCTATAAAACCCCATAAAACAACTGAAGGTAGCCTGTTTACAACGACAAGCAGATGACTTAATTTGCAGGTCGGGTATGCGACGAAATAACTTTGCCACATCGTAAAAGCAGATATCTATCAGTCCTCAGGCCGTTGGTAAATAGGAGCGTGGTGTGGTCGCAGGTTCAAATCCTGTCGGCCCCACTACCCCATGTTTGATGATATACTGCCTTTGTATTGTTCAGGGATTCGTCTAGATGATTTCTACCATGATATTCTCTGCTTCATCATTCCGTAAGCTAAGATGATAACCGGCTACATTAATTGCAATCGGATCGCCAAGGGGTGCCGTCAGTTCTACTGAGATTACCTCTTCGGGTATGCATCCCATTTCCAATAGTTTGACATATAACTCTGTCTTACCGAAGCTTTTTATTTTGGCTTTTTGCTTGTATGGCAGCTCTGTCAGCTTTATGATAGTCCCTTTTTTTTCTTGCATGGAATGATGATCAAGGTGTTTAGACTTTCTGGTATCGTTTACTGATACCAATGTGAGCAAAGTTATTCTATTTCGCGCTATTCATTCCCGTATTTATTTAAATAGCATATTCATTCATGAATCGAACCGACGCATTCATATCATGATGAATAATACGATCTTGCTCTAAAAAAGGGACGTATTCGCGATACGCTGCAACCAAGCTTTCAAGAGCCGGTGAACTTTGTGCAGGTCGTCGTAATTCAAGAGCCTGACAGGCATTCATCAATTCGATAGCCAACACCATTTCTGTATTTTTGACAACCTCATACAATTTGGTGGCCGCATTGGCCCCCATGCTAACATGATCTTCCTGCCCGTTGCTGCTGACAATACTGTCGATACTGGCCGGAGTACAAAGTTGTTTGTTCTTGCTTACAATGGAAGCCGCGGTGTATTGCGCTATCATCAATCCGCTATCAAGACCGGCTTTACGAATCAGGAATGGCGGAAGTCCGCGTTGACCACTGATAAGAAGATAGGTTCGGCGTTCAGAAATATTCGCCATTTCGGCTACCGCAATCGCTAAGTAATCAAGGTTAATGGCCAAGGGCTGACCGTGAAAATTACCACCACTCAGAATCAGGTCATCATCCGGAAACACCAGCGGATTGTCGGTGACTGAATTAATTTCTTGTGTCACGATTTTTTCCACATGAGAAACAGCATCATAGGTGGCGCCATGCACCTGAGGAATACAACGGAAACTGTATGGATCCTGTACCTGCGACTTGGGCGAGTGGGCAATCTCGCTTTTCTCAAGCCATTGCAACATATTTCTAGCCACTGCAACCTGACCTTCATGTGCACGTACATGATGAATTTGGGCAGTGAAAGGTTCTAACGTACAATCAAATCCATCAAACGATAGGGCGGCAATCGCATCGGCCCAACGAAGCAGTTTCTTTATTTTCAGCAGACACCACACGGCATAACTGCTCATAAATTGGGTTCCATTCAATAAGGCCAGTCCTTCTTTGCTTTGCAACGATATATTGTTCCAGGCAAATGACGCATTCACTTCACTGGCTTTTTGCTTCAGCCCATTATGATAGACTTCTCCTTCGCCCAACAAAGGCAAGCTCAAATGAGCCAAGGGAGCCAGATCACCGCTCGCGCCTAAGGAGCCTAACTGAAAGATGACAGGCAAGATATCGTGATTGTAAAAGTCTATCAATCGATTGGTTACTCCGGCACTTACACCACTATGACCATAGGTGAAATTTTTTATTTTCA
The DNA here is from genome assembly GCA_903875055.1 of uncultured Bacteroidota bacterium. Lineage (GTDB taxonomy): Bacteria > Bacteroidota > Bacteroidia > Chitinophagales > Chitinophagaceae > OLB11. The sequence goes on along the minus strand of CAIQUX010000161.1, from coordinate 15,615 downwards.
GCAGCAACATGATCTTCACGATATCAGATGGCACTTCATTCCCTGCGCCACAGGCATGACTCAAGACCAGATTTTTCTGCAGCTGCTCAATATCTTCATTTGATATCTTCACATTGCACAACGACCCGAAACCTGTATTGATACCATAATAAACTTTCGTATTATCTTTCATCTTCTCATCCAGATAATCACGGCACTTCTGAATATTGGTCAGGGCTTGTTCGTCCAAGGAGAGTTTTTCGGTGAGGATGCGTTCTACTTCGTGTAAATTGAGTGTTTGGGTACCTAAATGATGAGTTGCCATGCAATAAATTCGTTTTGTAAAATGACGCAGGAAGTGTTCAACCTGCCAATCACTTATTTTTCTGAGGCCGAAATTACCCTTTCATTGGTAGTCAGCATAATTTTAAAGAAAAAAAATGACCTCAGGGAAAAATGACCTCTCATTATATGAAGCGGTCTCAAAAGACTAGATTTTTGACCGCAAAGGCGCAAAGTTTTTTCGCAGAGATAAGCAAAGCCTTCTTTCTCTGCGTTCTTTGTGGTTAAACCTGCTTTTGAGACGGCCTGTTCTTTTTTACCAGGCAAATGGGAGAAATTACAAATTGTCGATTTACCTTAGCAACCCATGTCAAAATCCACGTCCGAAACACCCTTAATGCAGCAACACAATGCCATCAAGAGTAAATATCCTGATGCCATCTTGCTTTTCCGGGTTGGTGATTTTTATGAAACCTTCGGACAAGATGCGGTGATAACGGCTAAGGTTCTTGGCATCACACTGACCAAGCGCAATAACGGTAATCCGGATGCGTCTGAATTGGCAGGCTTTCCTCATCATTCACTCGAAACGTATCTGCACAAGCTGGTGAAAGCCGGATACAGGGTAGCCGTTTGTGATCAGCTCGAAGACCCCAAGCAAGCCAAAGGCATCGTGAAGCGAGGAGTCACCGAATTGATTACGCCCGGTACAGCAACCAACGATAAGCTGCTCGATACCAATACCAATAACTTTCTGGCTTCCGTCTATTTCTCCGAGGTCACTCATGGCATTGCCTTTGTCGATATTTCGACGGGCGAATTTTTTTGCACCGAAGGGAATACCGAATACATCGATAAGTTGCTGCAAAGTTTCCGTCCTTCAGAAGTGATTTTCCAAAAACAAAAGAGACGTTTCTTCGAAGAAAGTTTCGGAACGAAATATTACACCTATCAGCTTGACGAATGGATTTACAGTGATCAATATGCCAACGATACCTTACTTCAACATTTCCAGACGATTTCATTGAAAGGTTTTGGTATAGACGATATTCCGCATGCCATCGTAGCCGCAGGAGCCATACTCCATTACCTGAAAGATACCGAACATCAGCAACTCGGTCATATCACATCCATACAACGTATCACACGGAACGATTTTTTATGGATGGACCGTTTTACCATACAGAATCTTGAATTGCTTGAAAGCAACCGAGAGAATGGAAACACACTTCTTAAGGTGCTCGATAATACAGTCTCGCCGATGGGCTCCCGTATGATCAAGCGATGGCTGATGTTTCCATTGCAGGATATCCGCAAGATCGAAGAACGTTTCAATACCACTGAGTATTTTATACTCGAACAAGATCTGAAAAACACCTTGACCCATCTGATCAAACAGATCGGTGATATCGAACGAATCGTAGCGAAGATTCCTCTTCGTAAAATCGCACCCCGTGAAGTCTTACAACTCGCTAAAGGATTGCAAAGCATCGAAGAGGTCAAAGAAAAAACCAGACATACATCCGACACATGGACGCTGCGTCTTTCGGAACAGCTGAATCCTTGTTCATTGATCAAGGAAAAAATAAGCACGACGCTTATCGAAAACCCGCCGGCGTTGGCGAATAAGGGTGGCCTTATAGCGTATGGTATCGATGAAGAACTCGATGACCTCAGAAAAATTTCGAGCAACAGTAAGGAATATCTTTTGCAGATACAACAACGCGAAATCGAAGAGACCGGTATTCCGTCTTTGAAAATATCCTTCAATAATGTATTCGGCTATTATCTCGAAGTAACCAACACGCATAAACATAAAGTACCTGAAACCTGGATACGGAAACAAACGCTTGCCAATGCCGAGCGTTATATAACTCCCGAACTCAAGGAGTACGAACAAAAGATATTAGGCGCCGAGGAAAAGATATTGGTATTGGAAATGAAAATTTATGATGCGCTCTTGCTGGAGCTACAGGAGTATATCACGCCGATCCAGTTAAATGCCAACCTTATTGCGCAACTAGATTGTATCACCTGCTTTGCCAATAATGCCCTTCAGTACAAATACCGACGACCATTGGTGACGGAGGAATACGCCTTGCATATCGAGGAAGGCCGGCACCCTGTCATTGAACGAAACTTACCTGTTGGTGAAGAGTATGTATCCAACTCTGTGATGCTCGATAAGGATGAACAGCAGATCATCATCATCACAGGTCCGAATATGAGCGGCAAAAGCGCCTTGCTCAGACAAACAGTCCTTATCACCTTGATGGCACATGCCGGAAGTTTTGTGCCGGCGCAAAAAGCCATCATACCACAGACGGATAAGATATTTACGAGAGTAGGTGCCTCCGATAATCTCAGCGGCGGCGAAAGTACATTCATGGTTGAGATGAATGAAACGGCCAGCATCATCAATAATATCAGTAACCGCAGTCTAATCGTACTCGATGAGATCGGTCGTGGTACCAGTACCTTCGACGGAATCAGCATCGCCTGGAGTATCGCCGAGTTTTTGCATAATCATTTACATAAACCATTGACACTGTTCGCAACCCATTATCATGAATTGAATGAGCTTGAAAACAAGATGGCCCGCATTAAAAACTATCATGTGACGCACAAGGAGGTCGGGAATAAGATTATTTTCCTACGGAAGCTGGCCTTGGGTGGAAGCACACATAGCTTTGGTGTACATGTGGCACGTATGGCAGGCATGCCCCCTTCCTTGGTGGAACGTGCCAATGAAATTCTGGCTATGCTGGAAGAAAAAAATCTCAACGATAAACTCACCACCAATTTGAAAAAAATACCGACGGCCAATTACCAGCTAAATATTTTTGACGGATTAGCCGAGGATCTGAAACGAATCAAAGAGATCTTGGAACATGTTGATATTAATTCACTGACCCCCGTGGAGGCCTTGATGAAATTGAATGAATTGAAAGGGATTGTGCGGACTAATGGATAATTTTCATATCCCAAATCCTTTCTCTTATTACCAGTTCGAACAGACCGTTTTTTAAAATAATGTCATGAGAAAATTCCTGTATACATTTCTATTTTTTATACCCTTCGTTTCGAGTTCGCAGACTCCTGTTCAAAATCTTCATACCGCTTTTGACAAACTCGGAAAAGAAGAATCATACCGACAAGCCGCCATCAGCTTTACCTTGATCGATAGTAAAACAGGCAAAACCCTTTTTGATAAAAATAAAAATTTGGCCCTTGCATCGGCATCCATTCTGAAAACATTCACAACCGCCAGTGCCCTGCATTATCTTGGTGAAGATTTTCGTTATCATACCAACATCGCTTTCAAAGGCAGTATACATAATCATGTAGGTTGCGGCCAACTTATCATCTACGGAAGCGGTGATCCGAGTCTGGGCTCCGATCGTTTTGAAGAGACGCAACCTGACCTTGTCAAAAAACAAATCGTATCCGCCCTTCGCAACATGGGAATCGATACACTGATTGGAAACATCCGGATCGTTTCCAATTTGTTTACCGATGAAGGTATCAATGCAGGTTGGCTTGAAGAAGATATCGCGAATTATTATGGCGCCGGTATCTATCCGCTCAATTGGAAAGAAAATAAATTCGAGATCAGTATGATCCCTTCGGGCAACTCATTTGATATCAGCAGCAACAGCGCCGGCTATGATAATCATAACGATTTTTGCGTTGAACTTGTGCCGAAAGATGGTGCCACGACCGAAGACGCTTTCGCATTTTTTGAGAAAGATAAACCATGCCGCTATGCGATTCGTGGTGTGCTTTCTAACAAAGAAAAAGTCCAGAGCATGCAATTGGCCAGGCTTCATCCTGAGATTGATTTCAAGAACGAACTCACCACCGTTTTACATGATGAGCTTCATTTTCAACAAAAAGATTCCGTGTTTTCTTCCTCTGAAAAACCTGTTACCACCATCCTGTCACCTCCTCTTTCGAAGTTGGTGTATTGGTGCAATCAAAAAAGCCTGAACCTCTATGCCGAAGCGTTCTGCAAAACCATGGCCGCCCATCTCTATAAAAAAGGTTCGTGGCCTTCAGGTATTTCTGCCATGATGCAGTTCGCCGCTAAACGAAGAATCAGCACGAAAGGAGTATCATTAAAAGATGCCAGTGGTTTAGCACCTGAAAATAAAATTACCACGTTTGTTTTGGCTCAAATGTTACGCGCCAACACGAAGGAAAAATGGTATCCTGACTTTTATGAAAGCCTGCCTGTGATCAATGATCTTCATATGAAAAGTGGTTACATCGGTGGCACCCGTTCCTACGCCGGTTATATCAAATTGAAAAACGACCGAAACGCCTGCTTTGCTTTTATTCTGCATAACTATAGCTGCACACCGAAGGAGGCGAAATTAAAAATGTTTGAGCTCCTTGATTTGCTGAAATAAGGTGTGCTGAAAAAGTCAGAAGCGCATCAGGTATGAACAGGCAAAACGAAGCTTTATTAATATACTGCGAGTTGCAGCCGTTGAAATAGATGGTGTGCTTCTGGCTAACAAAATAGCTATTGGTTTCGTAAAAGCTGAAGTGCGAAGTTATATTGGCTATCATATAAATTGCCAGGCATCTTAGCATCTACCTTTTGATCTGAACATATTGATGAATCTAATATTGAGTGTTTTTCAGCAGACTCTTAATAAAAATGCAGGACAATTGGTCCTGCATTTTTCAATCATGTGATATGTCTTATTATTCCAATACCACTTTTCTTGTATAAGCATTTCCGTTAATACTGAGATGAATCAGATACATCCCGGCATTCATTCTGTTGCTATGCTGATCGGTTCCGGCCCAATAGATACTGTGTTTGCCTGCTGAACGTTTTGAATCGCTAAGTTTTTTTATAACAGCTCCGCGCATATCGGTCACATAGGCTTTCACATCGGCATCCTTGTCCAGGGTGAAATCCAAGGCAGTCAGTTGAGTGCTTGGATTCGGGTAACATTCTCCAACGGAAAATTGATTCTCTATTACATCTGATGTGGCTGTCGGGAAACCGATAAAGGCTTCTTCAGCATTCAATACTTCAGTACCCTGACTGATGACCGGTGTGGCGCCGATTTTTTTATTGATGAAAGCAACGACTGTCATGTTATTGGCATTCCACGTGGCCGGCAAGGTGTAGGTATATGTTTTAGAGAAACTTTGGTTAGCACTTACCGAGCTCGGGTTATTGGCATCGCCCCAGTTATCGGCCGACAACAAAGCTCTTGATACATCTTTATGCACATAGGTTCCTGTAGCACCTGCTTGTGCGGCAAGGATACTGTCTTCAAGTAATACACAAGTCAAACGTGTTTCTTCGTTCACGGCAGCCTTGAAGGTATAATCCACCTTGACCGTCAACAAACGGGTCGATCCGTTTAAGCTCGGTGTCAATTTGATTTCCACTGGTGAAGTCAGATTCAACCTGTCGGCTACGGCATCTGTCCAGAACCATCGGCTCATGGCAAAGAAGTTGGCTGTCGGAAAGGAATCACGATCGATGGTAGCCCTTGGAAATCCTGTGACCTGCATCGCGGTTTCCATGGCGGTTTCATAAGGAATCGTATACGCGTCGTTATTGTGCATTCCTACCACCACGAGACGACCGGGATGATCAAGCAGCAATTTTTTTATGGTGTCATGTCCGTCAGGGCAATTAGGGCACCAAGTGCCGGTGTACTCTTCCATCAATACCTTACGGGTAACCTGAGCCTGTGTGCTCAGCAAAGCGGAAGAAAGAAGAAGTGTAAAGATTTGTTTTTTCATGTGAATAATTTTTATCAAATATAATCAGTCCGTTTAAATTCTGTTCATCTCTTAACAAGATCGTTTTCTATAAAATCTGCAGGCATTCTCCTACCGCTCTTTTGATGGTTGCACTTTCAGCACCTTTTGACAAGACCTTTACCGATAAAAAAATTATCTTTGCCTCCTCAAAAATCTAAACTCTTTATCATGAAATTAAAATCTATTATGGCGATTTCTGCAGTAGTCTTATCGTCGTATCAGGCAGGTGCCCAAACGCCGGCAGCACCTAAAAAGGAATCGTTTAATGTAATGGCCGAATCGTTTTCCGATTTGCAGGTCCTTCGTTATCAGGTGCCTGGCTTCGAAAAACTGACGCCTAAACAAAAAGAACTTTCGTATTATTTGTATGAAGCAACCCTGAGCGGACGGGATATGATCTATGATCAGAAAAGCAAATACGGCATCCTGCTTCGCAAAACCATAGAGACCATTTACGGTACCTATAAAGGCGATAAGAAAACGGCAGACTGGAAAAAATTTCAGGATTATTGCGGCCGCTTCTGGTTCAGCAATGGCAATCATCATCATTATGGCAATGAAAAATTCATTCCTGAATGCAGTGCTACTTATTTCAAATCACTAATCATGAATTGCAATGCTGCAGCGCTTCCTATAGGTAAAGGCGAAACCACAGACGCCTTCTGGAAACGTGTAGAGCCTCTTTTCTATGATATGAAAGTGCAGCCTAAATGTGTAGACCTTACTGCGGGCATCGATAATATCGTAGCGTCAAGCAACAACTTCTACGAAGGTGTCACTCAAAAAGAAGTGGAAGATTTTTATGATAAGATGCCAACTACAGGTAATGCTCCAAGCTGGGGCCTTAACAGTAAAGTGGTGAAAGTGAATGGTAAGGTCACAGAAAAAATCTGGAAAAGCGGTGGTATGTACGGACCTGCAATCGATAAGATCTGTTACTGGCTCGACAAGGCCATTACGGTAGCGGAAAATGCGAAACAAAAACAAACAATGGAGTTGCTGGTGAAATTCCTTCGCAGCGGTGACCTGAAAGATTTTGACGATTACAGCATTGCCTGGGTACAAGATACCGATAGCAAAATCGACGGTATCAATGGTTTCATTGAAGTCTATCTCGACGCCATCGGCAAGAAAGGAAGCTACGAAAGTTATGTTAGCATCAAGGATGAAGAAGCTACGAAACGTATTGCGGCTATCGCTAAAGAAGCGCAATGGTTCGAGGATAATTCGCCATTGATGCCGGAACATAAAAAGAAACAAGTAAAAGGCATCATTGCCAAAGCGATTACTGTGATTGCTGAAAGCGGTGACTTGGCACCGACTACCGCCATCGGTATCAACCTGCCGAATGCCGATTGGATTCGTAAAGAGCATGGAAGCAAATCAGTTTCATTAAGTAATGTCATTCACAGTTATAATGTGGCGAGTGCTCTTAAAGGCACCATCGATGAATACGGTTTGAATGATGTGGTGAAAAACCGCATCAAGCAATATGGCGCTCTTGCTTCTGATCTGCATACCGACATGCACGAATGTATCGGTCATGCATCCGGTCAGATCAATGAAGGTGTGGAGACAACCGACAAGACCTTGAAAAATTATGCAAGCTGTCTTGAAGAAGCCCGTGCGGATCTTGTTGGTCTATATTATATCATGGATAAGAAATTACTCGACATCAAGGTGATGCCTAGCATGGATGTAGCCAAGGCCGAATACGACAGTTATATCATGAACGGTCTGATGACCCAATTGACTCGTATCAAACTTGGCGATAATATCGAAGAAGCTCACATGCGTAATCGTCAGCTGAATGCTAAATGGGTATACGAAATGGGTAAGAAAGAGAACGTGATCGAGTTTGTGAAACATGGTGGTAAGACCTATGTGCAAATCAACAATTATGAAAAATTGCGTTCATTGTTTGGTGATCTGCTCCGCGAAATACAACGCATCAAAAGCGAAGGCGATTTCAAAGCCGGACAGGCATTGGTCGAGAATTATGGTGTAAAAGTGGATGCTGTTCTTCATAAGGAAATACTTGAGCGTTACAGCAAATTAGGCATCAAACCTTACCGCGGTTTCATACAACCTAAATTGACGGCCACAATGACCGGCGGAAAAGTAAGTGATGTGAAAGTCGAATACCCGACATCCTTCTTTGCACAGATGATGGAATATGGTAAAAAATATAGCTTCCTGGGTGTCAACAATTAATCACCTAAGAAGGTCTTGATTAAAACCCGGTCTTGATGGCCGGGTTTTTTTATTAATCAATAAATGTTGACACTACGATTTCATGAAATATTCTGCTAACTTGTTATTTAATTTGCCTTGCACATCATTAAACAGAGAATCCTCTACTATGAAATTCAAACATACATTTTCAAAACCAGACTTCTCCAATCATGGATGTGATGTAAAAAGTGGGCTGCCACTAAAGTCAGGATCGATGATCAATTTGTTCTTCTGGTTACTGGCAATTAGTCTGATGATCGGATTGACAGTTCCTGTGTTGATTCGGCAAGGTATGTTTCTGGATGGCATCGTTTATTCGGCTGTTTCCCGAAACTTAAGCCAAGGCATCGGTTCGTTTTGGTTTCCTTATTTTGATCACTTTAACATGGTGAATCTTCCTTCTTTTCATGAACATCCGCCACTTGTATTTGGTATTGAATCATTGTTTTTTAGAGCATTTGGAGAGAGCATGTATGTCGAACGTTTTTATGTTTTTCTGACCATGTGTCTTTCAGCAATGCTCATCAATATCTTCTGGAAGGAAGTCCATAAACAAAATGCGGCCATTCAAAAAATGGGATGGCTGCCCATAATTTTATGGATCAGCATACCGGTGTGTTTTTGGTCGTTTTCAAACAATATGTGCGAAAACACCATGAGCCTTTTTATTTCTATTTCCGTGCTGCTGATGTATAAAGCATTGCGTTCAGATACAATAAACTATGGGCAATGGATACTAGCCGGTGTCTGTTTGATGCTAGCCTTTTTATGTAAAGGCTTTCCGGCGTTTTTCCCGTTAGGTGTCCCGTTATTATATTGGTTTACTACAAGACGAATTTCTTTTTCAAAAGCCGCTTGGTATATGTCGCTATTGTTACTTACGTTGGCGGTCTTCAGTTTGGGTTTGTATCTTTATCCGCCTTCACATCAAAGCTTATCGGTGTATCTGATTAAGCGGGCATTCTTTCGAATCAATGAGCAGCCTAATGTTGACCATCGCTCCTTCATGCTGATCAGGTTATTTTCAGAGTTGCTTCCGATCTTACTTTTGACCAGTATTTTTATTCTTATCGAGCGACTTAGCAAGATCTCATCAAGGGTTTCCATTCAGAATAAAGAACCACTTTTTTTTATCTCGATTGGTTTAAGTGGTTCCTTGCCTTTTCTGTTAACGTCCATTCAAAGCGGTTATTATCTTGTCCCAACACTGCCTTTTTTTGGACTTGGCTTTGCCTGTCTATTGTCATCCATTGTCTCGTCGTTGATAGAAAAAATAAACTTGACGATTCATAAACCTTTAGTGATTATTGGTACTTTCATCTTGGTCGGAGTTTGTATATTTTCATTTATTCAGAAAGATAAATTTAGTCGGGATGAACGTTTGCTTCACGATGTTGACTTGATTGGAAAAACGGTACCAAAATACACCCGTATCAATTGTGCGTTTACCACCTTTCAGCATTATTCATTCAACAGCTACCTCATACGGAACTTCAATATCAGTTTGAATTGCGTTGATTTCGACAAACAAAGCAGTCGATTCTTTATCGTTGAACAAAGCAATATACCTGATAGCTCTCTTCATCTTCACAAAATGAATTTGCCGATGCTGGATTACAGCCTCTATCAAACGATAGAGCAGCCAATCGAATAATAACGTTGAAATGATGCCTTTGAATTTTTTATGGATAGTAAGGGTATAGAACCCATGTCGCCCTGTAACGACTGTCATCATTTTTTCCATTATCTTCGCGGCATTAATCTAAAAACAATGAATCAGAAATTAGTCGATCGTATTGGTGCCGAAGTGACCGAAATCAAAGAAGCGGGATTGTTCAAACAAGAGCGCATCATTTCATCTGAACAAGCCTCGCATATCATAGCCAATGGCAAACCGGTGCTGAACTTTTGCGCCAATAATTATCTGGGTCTTTCATCACACCCTAAAGTGATCGAAGCTTCTCATAACGCCATTAAGGAACGTGGTTACGGTTTAAGCAGCGTGCGTTTCATTTGTGGAACGCAGGATATACATAAAGAACTGGAAGCGAAAATTTCGAAATTTCTGGGCACTGAAGATACCATCCTCTATTGCGCAGCCTTTGATGCCAATGGCGGTTTGTTTGAACCCCTGCTCAACGAACAGGATGCCATCATTTCTGATGAACTGAATCATGCCTCTATCATTGACGGTGTGCGTCTTTGTAAAGCCGAACGTCATCGTTACAAACATAATGATATGGCCGAACTGGAAGAGAAACTCATTGCCACTCAACATTGCCGCAGCCGTATGATCGCCACCGACTCAGTCTTCAGTATGGACGGAACGGTTGCCCAACTCGACAAGATATGTGAGCTCGCTGAAAAATATGATGCCATTGTCATGACGGATGAATGTCATTCAAGCGGATTCATGGGTAAAACCGGTCGCGGTACCCACGAACATTGCGGTGTGATGGATAAAGTCGATATCATCACCGGCACCTTGGGTAAGGCCTTAGGTGGTGCCAATGGCGGATTCACGTCAGGCCGTAAAGAAATCATCGATATGCTTCGTCAGAAAAGCAGACCTTATCTGTTTTCCAATACGCTGGCACCAAGTATAGTAGGTGCCTCTATTGCCGTATTGGACATGCTGAGCGAGACGACCGAACTCAGAGACAAACTCGAAACGAACACTACATATTTCAGGGAGCAAATCACAGCGGCCGGATTCGATATCAAACCCGGTATTCATCCTATCGTGCCTATCATGTTGTACGATGCGGTGCTGGCGCAAAAGATGGCTGCCCGTATGCTCGAAGAAGGAATTTATGTCGTAGGATTTTTCTTCCCGGTTGTAGCCAAAGGCAATGCCCGTATACGGGTGCAGATCAGTGCAGGTCATAGCCGCGAAGATCTGGATGCCGCTATTGTAGCCTTCACCAAAGTCGGTAAAGAATTGGGCGTCATCAAATAGGGTATCATGTTCCACTGACGTTTCTTTTCCGCGTTTTGAACGTCGGAGCAAGCGATGCTTCGTGTTCTGAACACGATAAAAAATCTCATCTCTCATCTCTCAACTCTCTTATCTAACTCCTATCTTTGCCGGCCTATGGCATTGTCAAAAAATTATATTCCTCAGGAAGTAGAAAACCAATGGTACGAACATTGGGTTAACAAAGGGTATTTCCATTCTGTACCGAATGAAAAACCAGCGTATACGATCGTCATACCTCCGCCTAATGTGACGGGTGTATTGCATATGGGTCATGCACTTAATAATTCAGTGCAGGATGTCTTGCTCCGTTATGCCCGACTTAAAGGCTTTAATACCTGTTGGGTGCCGGGTACCGACCATGCGTCTATTGCCACAGAAGCCAAGGTGGTAGCTATGTTGCGTGAGCAAGGCATCGATAAGAACAGCCTGAGCCGTGAGGAGTTTTTAAAATATGCCTGGGAATGGAAAGAAAAATATGGCGGCATCATCCTTCAGCAATTGAAGAAACTTGGTTGCGCCCTCGACTGGAACCGTACGGCCTTCACGATGGATGAAGATTATTACAAAGCCGTCATCGATGTGTTCATAGACCTATATAAGAAAGGGCATATCTATCGCGGTGTGAAGATGATCAATTGGGACCCGAAAGCCAAAACGGCTCTGAGCGATGAAGAAGTCAACCACAAGGAAGTCAACAGTAAACTTGTGTATGTCCGTTATTTCTTTGAACCGTCTGGCGATCACCGTCAGCCCACAACCGACTACATGACTGTGGCCACCGTACGCCCTGAAACTATATTGGGCGATACTGCCATTTGTGTGCATCCGGATGATGAGCGATACAAACATCTGGTCGGTAAGACCTGCTATGTGCCGCTGATCAATCGTGAAATTCCTATTATCGCTGACGACTATATCGATATCGAATTCGGAACCGGTTGTCTGAAAGTGACACCTGCGCATGATATCAACGATTATAACCTCGGACTGAAACATAAACTGCCTGTCATCGATACGCTCAACGAAGACGGCACCATGAGCGAAGCTGCTCAACTATATATCGGTGAAGACCGTTTCGATGTGCGCAAGAAAATTATCGAAGACCTGCAGGCGGCCGGTCATATCGAAAAGATCGAAGACTATAAAAATCAGGTCGGATTCAGCGAACGCACCGATGTGGTGATCGAACCGCGTTTAAGCATGCAATGGTGGTGCAATATGGAAAGTATGGCTAAGCCGGCGCTGGATGTGGTGATGAATGATGAAATCAAATTCTATCCGCCTAAGTTCAAGAATACCTACCGTCACTGGATGGAGAACATCAAGGATTGGTGTATCAGCCGTCAGCTGCGCTGGGGACATCGCATACCGGCCTGGTATGATGCCCAAGGCAATTTTGTTATCGCCGCAAACGAAGAGGATGCCTATAAGACCTATGCCGAAAAGTTTCCTGATCAAACACAACACGCAACGCCCAACTTCCTCACACAGGATTCGGATGTACTCGATACCTGGTTCTCATCATGGCTCTGGCCTATGGAAGTATTCGGTTGGAATAAAAACAAGGACAGCAACGCCGAACTCGATTATTATTACCCGACCGCCACACTCGTTACGGCACCCGAAATCATTTTCTTCTGGGTGGCCCGTATGATCATGGCTGGACTTGAATACCGTCAACAGATTCCATTCAAGCAAGTTTATTTCACAGGAATCGTGCGTGACAAACAAGGCCGTAAGATGAGCAAATCATTAGGCAACTCGCCCGATTTGCTGGATATGATCGATAACTTCGGTGCCGATGCGGTTCGTTTCGGTGTGCTGATCGCTTCGCCTGCCGGTAATGATTTGTTGTTTGATGAAAGCGGTATCGAGCAAGGCAAGATGTTTGGAAACAAACTCTGGAACGCCTTGAAATTGCTTCATATCATGAATGAGAAAGAACGCTGCGAAGATGAATCGGAAGCGGTCATCTTCCCGAGTCTTTGGTTTGAACAACGTCTGAATGAAGTACAAATGCTTGTTGAAAACGATATCAAGGAATTCAAACTCAGCGAAGCCCTGAAGAAGATCTATTCGCTGATCTGGGACGATTATTGCAGCTGGTATCTCGAATGGATCAAGACAGCGCAAGATCAGCCCATCAATCAATACAATATCACCAAGGCTAATTTCTTTTTTGAAGAATTGATGAAACTACTTCATCCGTTCATGCCTTTTATCACGGAGGAAATTTATCACCAACTCAAGGAACGTACCGAAGGCGATGACCTGGTACAGCAAACTATTTGTGTTTCTAATGAGATCAACAGCGTTATCCTTGAGCAGGCCGAAACGCTCAAAAATATCATCACGGCCGTACGTGATGTACGTGTAAAACAAAATCTGAAACCGAAGGATGAGATAGCCCTCTTCTTACCGGAAGTGTATAAATCGCAACTGCAAGCCATCGAAAACGTGTTGCAGAAACAATGTTTCTCTACAGCAGTTGCCTACACCGCGGAACCGATTCCGAATGCGATTTCGTTTGTCGTTGACAAATTGCAATGCTATTTCACGACCGAAAAAGAAATCGACAATACACAACAGATCGAGCAATTGAAGAAGGATCTTGCCTATTATCAGGGCTTTTTGATCAGCGTAGACAAGAAACTTGGTAATGAAAAATTTGTACAGAATGCTAAGCCCGAGGTGATAGAAGGGGAAGTTAAAAAGAAGAATGATGCGCTTGAAAAAATCCGTATTATTGAAGAAAGTCTTACATTGCTTTAATTAAATTTCAATATCATGACAATCAGTTCAAAACTCAGCACCGTTTTATTATTGAGCTTATTGCTTCCTGTGTTTTCTTTTACCGACCAGAACAGTTCAGTGCGTAAATATGAGTTCACATCCTATCTGGCCTGTTCTTCAATGGAAACATCCATGTTATCAAAAAAATCCTTTGACAGTCTGATTGCCTTGCCTCTTTGTGCCAAAGACAGCAACAAGAACATCGTGCCGATACAAAGTTTCGAAGTGATTTATGCCGAGCGTGGTCTCTATCAGGATTCTGCAGGATTGCCTATCATCTTTACGGATTATTCTACCTTTCAATGCGATGGTAATACCATACCCAAATCGCTTGCCAGCCTTTTTGTTGAACGAAGTTATAAAGGGGATACCATTTCTATCGAGAACGTGAAGGTCAAAGACGCTGACAGCAAATCTCATATCTGTCAGGGCCTCAAGATCATTATTAAATAAATGGCTGACTCTTTCTCAACGCCTATATACTGGCGACAAGTTCTTTTTTAAACATAGCACAATCCGTTTTCATGAAGCCCGACATTCAAACCCGTGAGGATATTATCATCCTGTTAGATGCATTTTACAGTAAGGTGCTGAAAGACGAAACCATTGGTTATATCTTCAATGATGTAGCCAAGATTCATCTCGAAACACATATGCCGGTTTTGTATTCTTTCTGGGAATCTGTCTTACTCGGTGTGGCGAGTTATAAGGGTAATGCCATGCTAAAACATATCGAACTGAATAAGAAAGAACCACTGACTGATATCCATTTCATTCAATGGAAAAAACTGTTTTTTGAAACGATCGATGAATTGTTTGAAGGGAAAATAGCCGACATGGCCAAGGAGAAAACCGATAGCCTTCAGTTTCTGATGCAACATAAAATTAAAACGAGTATGTAAACAGATTTCATACGGTAACAGGAGTTCTATGCGCCTTCTTGTCCTTACTCAACGTTATGTATCCAAAAGTGTTTGGACAACCATGAATATAACATTGGTATAAAATGAATTTCTGAATCATAGACCCATTAACGAACATTGTTTGATGGCTTACTCATCGCCACAAACAAAAATCCCCCGACAATCCTGCCGGGGGATTTTGTTCATATCGATACATCCTTAATTGACAATATTCATTTCATCCAGCAAGCGATGACCGTTCAATACTTTGTCAACCACCCACATGATATAACGGGTATCGGCACAAATGGTGCGTTTGAAACGTGTATCGAAAGCCACATCGCCGCTCATGGCTTCCCAGTTACCATCAAAGGCACAGCCGATCAGTTCACCATTTGCATTGATTACCGGACTGCCTGAATTGCCTCCTGTAATATCATTGTTTGTGATGAAACAGGTTACCAGACTGCCAAGTTCCTTATCGGCATAGGTGCCGAAATCTTTACTTTTCAGCATGTCAACCACATTGGCCGGCAAATCAAATTCCCTGTCACCTGCTTTGTATTTTTCAAGCAAACCATCCGCCAGCGTATAGTACTTAAATGATACCGCGTCTTTCGGACTGTAGGCACAAACCTTACCATAGGT
>CAIQUX010000160.1 GCA_903875055.1 uncultured Bacteroidota bacterium | reverse complement strand
TAAAAACAGATAATATTGTGTAGGCATATCGAAAAAAGTTGAGCAAAAATAAGGCTTGGAACTCGAAAAAGGTAATTGTTTGGGAATTGTTTTTAGAAACTGCGTAAAGTTCTGATGCAGGTGACTTACTTGTTAGAACTTCCTTTCTTTTTGGGGCTCATCGTTCTGAACTTCGCCCGACTTTGGTGGCGATGGCACCGTTTTAGCAAAATAAGCTTCTACAAGCTGACACCCCTCGCGTTTCTGCGACCTTTTTTATCGGCAGATGACAGAAAAGCACGCTGTCAAATACGCACACAATACCTTATCTCTTTCTTCGGTAACTATGCCTACCTTGATTAAAACACACCTATTTTTGCTCCCATGAAAAAAACCTTTCTGCAGCAATTGTACGCCCTACAGAAAATCAGTTTCCTGTTGGATGAAAAATATTTAGAAGAAAAAGTGGACTTGCTGAAATCAATGTCTACACTAACATGGAAGAATGCCCTACAATTGAGCGAATACCACGACCTCCTTCTGTTCATGGCCGCCTACCCTGAAAATGAACGTATCAAACAACTGACGGAACAAGCATTTCAAAATATCTGCCGGTATTTTAAACAAATAAAAAGGCAGGATAAAGAATATGCCGACAGCGGTTATCCCTCAACGACGATGACAACCCGTTTCTCTCATGACCTATTGCAATGGATGAATCAATTTCCTGAATGTGCGCTGGAAATTGATTCCTTCGAAACGTCAGGAACAGACCTCAATACGCTGCTGCGTATGACATTACCAGCATTGGAACGCGACGAAACCACCGCCGGACTAACGAATGAAGATTTACTGGATGCCCTACGAATTAAGAAAAAAGAACGCCTCTCCTTTTTGCTCAATGAATTCAGCCGACTTGATTCTAGTCCTTTAGTAAAAGACCACCTATGGGATGAACTTAAGCTATGGATTGTCATTCAAGCCAAAGACGAGGCATTCTCCCGAGCTTTTAACCGGATTCCGACCAAAGAAATTTTCTACCAACAGGATATGCTGAAAAAATTTGATCATGTAGCCTTGTTGAACCAAGCATTACCGTCTCCAGACAAACTGAATTCGGATCAAAGGCATATAGTATCGGCTGTGATAAAAAAATCGCTGATACTGACTATGCGCGAAACCGACCCTTCAACCTATATGGATGAAAACACTTTGCGATTATATCATCTCGAGCGAGGCATTTCCGTGGCCATCTATGGCATGAAAGCAAACCGGCAATTGCCTTTGCAATCTTATATAGGTTACACCTTATTTAAAAACGGGTTCCCTGTCGCATACGGTGGCAGTTGGGTGTTCGGCAGAACAGCCATGTTTGGACTGAATATCTTTGAAGCATTTCGTGGAGGCGAATCAGGTTATATCATGTGCCAATTACTCAGAGTGTATCGTCATGTTTTTGCCATCGATTATTTCGAAGTAGAACCTTATCAATATGGGCGCGACAACCCCGACGGTATTAAGTCGGGCGCCTTCTGGTTTTATTATCGCTATGGGTTCAGACCTGTCGATAAAAATTTAAAATCACTGGCAGAAAAGGAGCAATTGAAAATAAAATCGAAACCTGCTTATCGGACTAGCCCTGATACATTACTCCAATTTACAGATAGCAATATCGCCTTACCTCTTAGCGGAACCATTCCTGTAAAACTTTCAACCTTGATCAGAAAAGTGAGCAATATGATTGTGCAAGAATTCAACGGAAACCGGATCGAAGCCGTTGAAACCTGCTGTAAAGAATTCATACGTAAAGCGGGAACTAACGTCAGGTTTGATGTTGACCAGAAAAACGTGTTGGCAGATGTCGCCTTATTGGCACATGCATTGAACGTAAGCGACAAAAATCGAATTGATCTTATGTTACAACTCATTCGTATCAAACCCTCTGATCCTTATTTATATAATCAAATACTCTGTCAACTATTCCCTTAAGCTTTGGTCAACTTGAACGTATTCCAATCCACCCCGATACGGAAGGTCTGAAAAATTCGACCATTTTGCATATCGCTTCCGAAATGATGAGTGGCCGAATGCAAGGCCCCTGAAGGGAACGCTATCATACGATTAAACCGGTTACCGACGCGATCGATCTCTACCCATCTATCCCGCTTCTTACTTTCCTTTTCCAATTGGTCACGCAATTGGCTAAACTTCATCTTCAAGCGTCGTGCATCCGCCCGTGTGGCAGGATCAGTAAGACCCGTTTGCTTGTGCATCCACATCGATGTACCATATTCAAATGGCAATCCCGGTGTGAGATAAATCAATACGGTAATATCATTATAGGGTTCGTCTGAATGAACACCGGGTACCTCACGCCTCTTTCCTTCTGAAAAAGCCTGATAGAAAACACCGTTCTCATCGGCCGGATCCGTATCCCAACGGTTAATCTTTATGCCCAGCATTTTTTCGAGTTTGGTTTTCACTCCAGGCTCATGATAAATTTCCCGGCTTCTAAAACCGGTTGCATGAGGAGGTTCATGATAATCGGCATTCCTGGCAACTGACAATACAAGTTGAGGATCTGCATAGAAATTATCCTTGACTAACAAAAATCGGCTGTACATAAGTTTATCCATACTGATGTGTTTTGCAATGATAAATGTACAATTGATACATCGGATGTTTTAGTCTTTTTTGAATTCGCTTAGTGGACTCTTTTTCAAAACGGACTCCCTTGTGGCTATGAAACTAATTTTCATTTCTGCTAAAATTGCTCATCAGGAACATATATATTTGTACAGGCCATGCAGCAATTGTATCCGACGCGAATGAACCATCAGGCCTTCTGAATATCCAACAATGCTAAACCAACGAATGCCATGTTACTTAAAATCGGATCACAAGGAGATGATGTAAAAAAACTCCAGACAAAACTTGGCGCGACTGCTGATGGAGATTTCGGGCCCGGCACAGAAGCCAAGGTGAAGGCCTGGCAAACGGCCAACGGACTGCAAGCGGATGGAATAGTAGGTGACGCCACCTGGGCAAAAATGTTCAGTGCACCGCCACCCACTCAACCTTCTCAACCACCCGTAGTATCTATCTTTAAGCTAGACAAATTGAAAGGCCATATCCCTGATGAAGTACTTTCTCAAATTCCTAACACAGCCGCTAAATTCAATATCACGAGTGTCCTGCGCTTAGCCCATTTATTGTCGCAATGTGGGCATGAAAGCGGGCGGTTTACCTTGAAGGAAGAAAACTTGAATTACTCGGCTAACCGTCTGAAAATAATCTTTCCGAAACGATTTCCCGGAGGCGATATCAATACGGCTTACGCCAACAAGCCTATTAAAATCGGCAACAGGGCGTATGCATTAAAAAACGGCAATGGCGATGAAGCATCAGGCGATGGATATAAGTTTCGCGGACGGGGTTATATTCAATTGACAGGCCGCAGCAATTATGCCGCCTTCGATAAACTGGTCGATGACGACATCATAGCGAATCCTGATTTGGTAGCCAGCAAATATGCATTGGCTTCTGCAGCTTTTTATTTCCTCAACAACTCATTATGGGCGATTTGTGATAGAGGCTCTTCGGATGCCGTTGTAGAATCGGTGACACAGGGAGTGAACGGACCGGCAAAACTTGGACTCAGCGAACGACGTGAATTATTCCACGAATATTTTTCATTATTAACGTGATATAAAAAGCAATATGAATTTTCATATGATAAAGTCAACGTTGAATGAAGAGACATCGCCCCAACGGTGCCATCGCCCATGTGCTGAATACTGACCAATCGATGACCCCCAAAAAATCAAATCATTGTTTCAAAATCCTGCCGTCTTGCATTTCGATAATACGTTGTGTGCGTGAAGCGAATTCGTTATCGTGTGTGACAATCAATAAGGTCTGATTGAATTCCTTGGTCAATTGCTGAAAGATATCGAATACTGTTTCGCTGTTCTTCTTATCCAGATTACCGGTGGGTTCATCACCCATGATGATATGCGGATCGTTGATCAGGGCTCGGGCGATGGCCACGCGTTGTTTTTGTCCGCCTGAAAGCTGGTTCGGCAATTTCAATGCCTGATCGTCTATACCAAGGATTTTAAGTTTCTCCATAGCCCTGTGTTCGACTTCCTTCGCTGCATATTTTCCAAGTTTGATACCAGGCAACATGACATTGCGTAAGACGTTGAATTCGTTCAACAGATAATGAAACTGAAAGACAAATCCTATCTTCTCATTTCTGATTCTGGCAAGCTCGCCTTCCTTCAGATGATTCATGAGTTGACGATCGATATAGAGTTCGCCTTCATAATCGGTATCCATCGTTGAAAGTATATAGAGCAAGGTCGACTTACCGCAACCTGATTTGCCGATGACGGAAACAAACTCGCCTTTATTGACCGAAAAGGTGATATCTTTCAAAATCGGAATCGTCACCGGATCGTGAAAACTTTTATTGATGGCTTTGGCTTCTAAGATAATCTCGCTCATACTTTATTTTCCTCTGATGATGATGACTGGATCTATTTTACTGGCCTTACGTGCCGGGAACATGCCTGCGAGATAGGTGGTTATCAATGAAAAGACCATACCGATGACATAAAACTTAAGACTGTAATTCACCGGGAATGTCTTGATCGTTGGCAAGCCAGCGGTATTGAAAGGAATATTATCCACTATGTTCGATAGCAAGAGGCCGAAAATCAATCCGAACAATCCTCCAAAAAATCCTATCGTCAACGCGATGGTGATGAAAATATTCTTAACGTCACTTCCCGAAAAGCCTGTTGCTTTCAGGATGGCAATAGAATCCATCTTCTCATAGATCATCATATTCAGGATATTGTAAATACCGAATCCGGCTACGATAAGCAATGTAATTCCCACGGCATAGGAAATGACGCTACGAACGCTGCTGCCGGTTTCGAATTGCGAGTTGGCGGTTTGAATATCTTCGGCATCCGTGGCAAAGAGTTTTCTGTATTCGTTAGCCATAGCCGGTGCGCTGAGGATGTCGACAGATTTTATATTGATATCGGTAATATAACTGGCAGGTTTACCGAGTAATTTCTGTGTGGTAGCCAGCGAAGCAAAACTCTGCACTTTATCCAAATCTTGCAGCCCTGATTGAAACAGACCTACCACTTTCAACGGTTGCCGGTCACCTCTGGATGTGGTGACCTGTATCACATCTCCGATGGAGGCCATCATTTTCTCGGCAGCGGCCTTTCCGAGAATGATGCTGTTCGGCACATTTTTAAGATCCGTAGGATTCCCTTTGGTGACATAATCACTAAAGTGAAAAAGTTTTTGTTCGGCTTCCACATCCACCCCATTGATCACACCAGTGATATCGATATTGCCCACATTATAAAATACCTGAGCAGTGACTTTCGGCGATACGCCCAGTACACGATTATCCTTACGCAAGGCTTGCAGGATGGCACTTACATTGTCGACATTTTGTCCGTTGCCTGTGGGTTTAATCGATTGTATAAACACATAACCAAGACCTTTAACCAAGGCCGTGGGTTGTTCCGGATTAGGCTTCACCTCATTAAAAAGTCTGACATGTGGTGTTCGGTTGAGAATAAGGCCATCGAGCATATCGTTCAAGCCTGTCATGAAACCTAGCAAGGTAATGAACATGGCGATGCTGAAGGTCACACCGACAGCGGCTACCATGCTTTGCTTCCATCGCGCCAGCAATAAAGACTTTGCTATTTCAAAAATCAGTTTACTGTTCATCTTATCGAGGCAGCATTATTTTATCTTCCTTGGTTAATCCTTCTATTATCTCCACCTTCTGGTAATCCTTCAATCCTACTTTGACCAACTTCTTTTTCTTTTCAGACATCATCACGTATTCGTCATCGATGAGATATTTTCGGGGAATCGTAAGTGCGTTGTCTTTGCTTTGCATCACAATATTCGCTTCGAGGGTGAGGTTCGGATACAATAATTCGGGTGCTTTCGTGAACGTGGCCTCCACTTCAAAGGTACGGCTGCGTTCATTCATCAGTGGGTTGACCTTGTCTACGACCGCTTCGAACACTTGCCCTTTATAACTATCCATGGTGATGAAAACTTTTCTTCCTGGAATCACTTTCACGATATCATTTTCATCGACCTGCAACATAATCGTAAAACTTTGGGCATTACCCAGAATCGCTAAAGGTGTTTGTGGAGAAATCATTTCGCCCTGCTCTTTTACAATCGAATACACCTTGCCGTTCACTTCACTTCGCACATTGTAATCATCGAGCATCGATTGGCTAATTGAGAGGTTTTTCTTGCTTTGTTCGGATGAATAACTCAACTGCTTTTTCAATTCATTGTAACGCAATTTGGCAGACTCATAGGTAGATTTTGAATTGGCATATGAAAGCTCACGTTGCTCCAGTTCAAACTTAGTTCCTATCTGCTCGGCCCATAACTTTTGCTGGCGTTCAAGAACCAATAGGTCATTCTCCATTTTCTTCTTACTGACTTCGATGGCCAAGTCAAGTTCGCGCAGTTTATCAAGATTGCCATGATAGTCGGCATTAGTGGCAGCGAGTTGTGCGTTAGCCGCATTGAGTTTTGAGACTTCATTTGAAAGTGTAAATAACAGTTGTCCTTTCTTTACTTCTTCTCCTTTCTTCACCCATACTTTTTGCAACAGGCCGTTTGCTTTAGCGAATACCTGATACTGATCATTGCTTTTAAGATAACCGGAAGCGTACACCGACTCTGTTATTTTTTCAATGACCGGCTGTGTATATTCCTGTTTCTGTCCGCACGATACGAACATGATTAATAAGAAAGCCGATAGAACAAATGAAGGGATTATTGCTGAATTATGGTGGTATTTCATAACATATTGACTATTGCAAATGTACCCTGATAATCACAGAGTAAGATTAAAAAAAGAGGTATATGAGTAAAATCATGTTTTGAATTTAGCGAGTGATCCGCACCTGACTCTTCAGACCAAAACATAGCTAATCTGCCGTTTTTTTTACGCCCTTCTTTGCTTTCAATGTAAAAGTGAATATACAACTTTGAGACCCTTTTCATTTTATATTTGTATTCTTGAAACAAACACTCGCGATACTATTCCTTTTATCCATCCAGTTGACTGCTTTTGCGCAACTTCTGACCCGTGGCCCCTACATGACGATGGCCACACAATATGGCGTAACGATGACCTGGCGGACGAACATGGCTTGCAATAGCAAAGTGATGTATGGACAGACGGTTGGGTCATTTATGGGAGGTGTGGTAAATAACAATCTAACGACTGAACATGTGATGAAGCTTACAGGCCTGTTACCCGATACGAAATATTATTATAATATCGGCACAAGCAATATCTCACTGCAAGGTGATACAGACAATTATTTCAGAACGCTGCCCCTTACTTCTGCGACTTATGATAAAGCCATCCGGATACTGGCAGTCGGTGATGTGGCCAAAGCTACAATCTATGAAGAGCAGATGCGAGATGCTTTTCTGCACTATATCGATACCAACTATGTCGATGGCTATCTGATGTTGGGCGATAACGCCTACCCTAACGGCCAGGATTCAGATTTCCAACAGGGATTTTTCAATTACTTCGAACAGTCAATCACAAAACATACCGTACTTTGGCCGGCATTAGGCAATCATGAATATGCGAATGATTCTTCCTTACGGCAAACACATTCGATTTCTTATTTCGATATCTTCTCCCTTCCAATGCAAGGAGAATGCGGAGGTGTGGCTTCCAATACCGAAATGTATTATTCGCTCAATATCGGTAATGTTCATTTCGTCAATCTTGATTCATACGGACTGGAAGAGGTTGGCGGGAATTACTACGGTATCGCAGACACAGAAGGATCACCCCAGATACATTGGCTGGAACAAGATCTGAAGGCGAATACATTGCCATGGGTTATCGTTTCCTTTCATCATGCACCCTATTGCATGGGCACCCATAACTCAGATACCGAAAGCGATTTGGCAGCCATACGTGAACATGTCAATCCGATTCTTGAGCGTTATAATGTTGATCTGGTGCTGAACGGTCATGATCATACCTATCAGCGCTCGGATTTCATTCATCATCATTATGGCATGGAAACGACCTTTGATTCTTCAATACATATCGTTCAAAACACAAGCGCATTGAATGATGGCACAGCCCTTTCATGTCCGATTATAAAAAATTCAATTCCGCCATTACCTTCTGATTCAGGTTTGCTGTACGTAGTGATAGGGAGCGGAAGCGATTATGTGCCGGCACCACAAACATCCTGGCCTCATGAAGCCATGTATTATTCGAATTACAACGATCATGGATCGTTGTTGCTGACCATCAAGGAAAACAAACTTTCAGGTGAATGGATCAGTACCGACACGAATCAGGTGGTAAAGGATCGTTTCACGATCTATAAAAATGTGAATCGGAAAAACCAATTAGACATTCTAAGCGGTCAACCCATTACATTGACAGCAAGCTGGGATAAAGAAAATGATTATGTATGGAGTACAGGAGATACATCACGTCAGCTTATTATTTCAACCACCACCCCCATCAATCTGGCCGTTTCTGACAAAAACGGCTGCCTGACAGATTCTTTCTTTATCAATGTGGCAGCACCTCTTTTAATGGAAGAAAATACAATGGATAAAATTCAACTATCTCCTAATCCTGTGCAAGATCAATTGACAATAAGCGGACTGGATAGTGGTTCATTTATGGTAAAACTCATTGCGGCCGACGCCAGCACAGCATTTCAAACTAGCTTTGTGCTAGACCATAACAACGCAAGTCATTCAATATCTCTTCATAAAGTACCCAATGGACAGTACGTTCTTGAGCTGACGAAGGGCCTTCAGCATATATGTACCAAACGCATAGTTATAGCCCATTAACGAAAGTGTGAATCAGGGTTTCCATTTCTATCCTTTTTACCCGATATTTGCACCTTCTTAAAAAAAGCTATGGCTAAAGTAACATTTATAAATAACCCACATCCGTTCAAGACCTTATTGGACCAGCGTATAGAAACATACTTCGAAACCAATCATATCGCTCAACGTGGCAACTGGACACTGTATTCCAAAACCATCATCCTCCTGCTTTCACTTAGTGGAGTGTATGTTACGATCTTAAGCATACAACCTGCGACCTGGACTTCTTTGCTGTTATGCGCCTTGCTAGGGTTCATACAATCCACTATCGGCTTCAATGTAATGCACGACGCGGCTCACGGAAGTTACTGCAACAATGCCCGGCTCAATAATATCATCGCCTGGATTGGCGGAGATCTGATGGGCGGCAGCACGTTTCTTTGGAAAATAAAACATAATATCATCCATCATACTTACACGAATATCGAAGGGATGGATGATGATATCGCCAAATACCCTTTGTTTCGATTGAGTCCGGGACAAGAAAGAAGATGGTTTCATAAATATCAGTTCATTTATGCCATACCCTTGTACTTTTTCACCACGTTCAACTGGATACTATTCGATGATTACCTTAAACTGGTGACTAAAAAAATACTTACAACTGAAATCCGTCCATTAAGACTTCGTGACCACCTTGAATTCTGGAGTGGGAAAGTGACCAATCTGACCCTATTTTTTATAATCCCGATTTTCATTTTCGGATTCTGGCAAGCTTTACTCGGATTTTTTATCATGCATGCAGCGCTTGGATTGAGTTTGGCCCTAGTCTTCCAGATGGCTCATGCAGTGGAAGAGGCAGAATTTCCTATCCCCAATGAAGCTAACAAAATTGAAAATGAATGGGCTATTCATCAAGTAAAAACAACTGTCAATTTTGCCATGCGTAACAAGATGTTATCATGGTTGGTAGGCGGATTAAATTTCCAGGTGGAACATCATCTCTATCCAAAAATTTCACACATCCATTACCCTCAGATCAGCAAAATAGTCAAAAAAACCTGCGAGGACATGAATATCGAGTACAATGCCTTTCCGACCTTCTGGCGTGCTCTCATATCACATTTCAGATATCTGAAAATAATGGGATTCCAACCACAGCAGGTTTAAGGAATAAGTCATTCAACATCCAATGAGTTTTTGATTCTTAGAATGACCACTCCCATGGACTTCATTTTCCACCAAAGCCTTAACCAACCATTCTTTCCATCTCTCTGAGCCAGATTTCAGGCATTTCGTTATTGCAGGCGGATATATAATCCTTGTGGGAACATGGTATGAAACGGCCTTCTGGCAACTTTATCCACCATCGATTAGTCCGTTTACTTTTAAGAAAAAGGGAGTTGTGACCAGTGAAGGTGATTTGATATTCAAAGAACTGATCCTTATCGTCCAGTGATGCCTCCGACTTACCAACACTCACCCCATCGATATAATACCATAGCATTTGGGAAATGAGCTTAGCCGTTATATTTTCAAAATCCTGCTCAGGAATATAACCATAGATTCCAAACGAATTCAATGTAGCACTCATACCGGCAAACCGGGTAATTTTACACATTTCATCGCCAAAAAAACCATTCGGAGATGCCATTCTGTTAACCGGGGCATCGCTATAACGTACGGCATTGATATCCAGACTCAATAAATGAGTTCCTCTCAGTGTAGGTTCAATTTGTTCGATGTCTTCTCTGGCCTTGCCAACCCTTAAACAGTCAAATCGAAGCTTATCCAATGTCTCAATCAGGTGTGGATTCACATAATAGCTTTGAAAACCGATCAGGTTAAAATGCCTGACAAAATTAGGTGTGGAGGTCAATGCAGTCATCAGATAGTCGTCATAATTGGTACCGCTGCCTTCAGCAACATCGGCCAACATATCGACAATGGTAAAATCAATGATTTCTTCGGCTTCCTTAAAGACTTCATATTGCTGCAATGTCAGGTCATGAGATCCGCCAAGTACCAATACTTTTTTGCCCATTGCATGAAGTTCACTGAGTACGGTCTTGAGCGCTGCACGAGTATCAGCAAGCGACTTTCCTTCCATAATATTGCCAAGATCTCCTATTTTCACTTCTTGATGCCAATAATGAAGTTTATATAATTCCTCACGAATCCTATCAGGACCACTGCTGTAAGAAGCTCCCCGTTTTTGACCTCTGAATTCACCACACCCTATCAGTACGATATCTATTGCATCCATGTCTGTTCCGGATGAAATTTGCTGAATATGACTACCTAATTGAGTCGGTGCATATTCTTCAGTAGCTAATTCCTGAAAATGAATGGCAGCTGTAAACTGTTGTATTTCTTGTATTGTAGACATTTCTTTGTTTGTTGGACGGCTAAAATACTATTCAATTCTTAAAATATATTTTTTTTATAGGTGGGTAAATTTATCATCAGTAGAATTAAATGTTGTGACACAAAAACTACCACTTACTAATTGAAACCTACCAAATACTCATTTGATTGATATAATGGTTATTCATCTTCATACATTTGAACTGTAATCAAATTGACTATTATGTGAAAAGTGTTTGACTAATCAAACCGATCGAAAATGAAAATTTAGTAGTGTTTTTTTTCATTATCCTATTGAACCACGAACTTTCCAGTTCGTGGTTTTTTGTAGCACTTTCTCCCATTGCACCTGTTTCTATGCTTGACAATCAATAACCCTCATCGATACGTAAGCCTGCTGAAAAAGTCTGAAGTGTATCAGTCAGAGCCGGCAAAACGATGCTGTACAGGCATACTGCAAGTCGAAGCAAGTGATGTAAATGGTGAGCTTCAGACTAGCCAACTAGTAGGAGTATAAAACAGATTGTGTAAACATGTCAGGTTTACCTATCTATTTGAGGTGACAGTGACGGAATCGATCTGCCTTTTTATCATTGAAGCAGCGAGATAAACTGCTGCCAATTCCTTCTTCAAATTATTATTCTATTTTCGCAGCAGCAAATTCAACGAATACATTGTCGCAAACTCCTCATTCTATCCTTAAGCAATACTGGCATTACGACAGTTTTCGCCCTCAGCAGGAGGCAATTATCGATCATGTAGTAAGCGGGAAAGATACCCTCGCCATCCTGCCGACGGGGGGAGGCAAATCGATCTGTTATCAGGTACCGGCCTTGATGTTGAAGGGTTCCTGTCTGGTAATTTCTCCATTGATCGCCTTGATGAAAGATCAGGCATACGGATTGCAGCAACGCGGTATCAAATCGTTGGTGGTGCATAGCGGTATGAACAGCGACGAGGTACGACGAACCTACCTGCAGATGAGCAGCAGCGATTATACATTCTTATTCGTATCGCCCGAACGATTGAAATCAACCTTGTTTCTCGATTTTCTGACTGACTGGAAAATTGGTTTGCTGGTTGTCGATGAAGCTCACTGTATTTCGCAATGGGGTTATGATTTCCGACCCGCCTATCTGGATATTGCCATGCTCAGGGAATCGTTGCCCAAGGTGCCAGTGATTGCCCTCACTGCCAGTGCCACACCCTTGGTGCAAAAGGATATTATCGAGAAACTCGAGTTTCGCGAGGAAGCGACTTTTTTTTCAACCTTTGCCCGGCCTAATCTGTCTTTCTCGGCGTTTGAAGTCGACAGTAAGATCGTCAAGACCATCGACATCCTTCGCAAATTGAAAGGCAGCAGTTTGGTGTATTGCCGCAATCGGCGTCATACCAAAGAGCTGTCCGATGCACTTAACGCAGCCGGATTGTCGGCCGATTATTATCATGCCGGTCTTGAACAGGAGGAGCGAAATACCAAACAGGAAAATTGGATAGGCAACAAAATCGATGTCATGGTGTGTACCAATGCATTCGGTATGGGTATCGACAAAGCGGATGTTCGCTGCGTGATTCATTTCGATATACCCGACACGCCCGAAGCTTATTATCAGGAAGCAGGTCGTGCCGGTCGCGATGGAACCAAGGCTTATGCCGTTCTCTTATATCAGAAACATGATCTGGCCGATTTGAAGGACGGCATCATACTGAAATATCCTGATATCAATACGATCAGGAATATCTATGAGGCGCTGGCCTATTATTTTCAGGTAGCCATCGACGACGGACTTGAAACCATGCATGATTTTGAGGTCGCTGATTTCTGCAAGAAATTCAAGTTCAATATCATCGAAGTGCTCAGTACCATCAAGCTGCTCGAACAACAAGGTTATTGGACACTCAGCGACAGCGTATTTCTTCCTTCCAGGGTGTCGGTGACCTGTTCGAAACAAGATATCGAAAATCTTGAAAAACTCCATCCCGAATTAGATGAGATCATCAAGCATGTGTTGCGAATGTATAGCGGCATCTGGCATCATTATGTGCCTGTCAGGGAAATGCAGATTGCGCAGAACGCGAGGGTAGGAAGGGATTATGTTCAGCTCGTCTTGCGTAAACTGAGCGCACTCGGCATCATCGATTATATCGAAGCGAATGATAAGCCTCAGTTGTTTTATCTTCATGAGAGGCTGCCGAAGAATCAATTGAATCTGGATATGGAACTTATTCAGACGCTCAAGAAACGATACGAGGAACGGGTGATGTTCATGATCGGATTTGCCACAGAAAAGACTGAATGCCGTGCCAATAAACTGATTTCGTATTTTAAGGAAGAATCGACGTTACCTTGTGGTGAATGTGATATCTGTCTGTCGAACAGAAGGCAGATACGGAGTCGGGGAGATTTCGAGTCGGTCAGAAATAATATTATCCTTGAAATTGAGTTATCTGGTTCATTGAATATAGATTTGTTTTGTAAACAACATTCCAGTCTGATGCAAGAACAGGTGCTGAAAATCATCCGTTTCATGCTCGACGAAAGGCAGGTTGAACTGAATGGAGTAGGCGATTTAATCAAGAAGAAATGAGTATACTAAAATTTGCCGTCATGGGTTATGGCAATATCGGGAAGCGACATGCGCATCATATTTTACAACATAAGGATGCCATCCTGAAGGCAGTCTGTGATTTGCCGCTGTTCGAAAAGCCGGTCGGTTTACCTGAAGAGGTTTCGTTTTATACTGACATAGAAACCATGTTGGCGAAGGAAGAGATCGATATAGTGAATGTTTGTACGCCCAATTACCTGCATCATCCTCATACCTTGATGGCCCTGAAACATAAAATGCATGTGGTCTGCGAAAAACCCATGGCGCTCAGTACGATGGAATGTGAGGAGATGATACAAAGTGCGGAAGAAAATGACAGACAGGTGTTTGTAGTAAAACAGAATCGCTTCAATGAGCCGGTACAGCAAGTCAAAAAGCTCATCGAGAACAATCAATTAGGCAGGATATTTCTTATCAATGTGAATTGTTTTTGGAACCGGAATGAGCATTATTATAATGAAAGCCTTTGGCGAGGCAAGAAGAAGGAAGATGGCGGTTGTCTGTTTACACAATTCAGTCACTTTGTCGATATCCTTTATTATCTTTTTGGAGATATACTGGATTGTAAAGGGATACTCAATAATTTTAATCATCCTTATATCGAAGTAGAGGACAATGGAAGTTTTATCA
Source organism: uncultured Bacteroidota bacterium (assembly GCA_903875055.1). Lineage (GTDB taxonomy): Bacteria > Bacteroidota > Bacteroidia > Chitinophagales > Chitinophagaceae > OLB11. Next base: position 6,588 of record CAIQUX010000160.1, on the reverse strand, counting down.
TGAAGACCATGGATGGGGCCATAGTAAACTTTAATTTCTCAACGTGCAGTCACGAAAAGAATATGGAAGGTGCGTTTACCATCATTGCCGAACATGGCACAGTAAAGATAGGCGGACAGTATCTCAACACAATCGAATACCAGAATATAAAACAGGTGACCTTGCCAGAGATCAGCATACAGTCCAAGTCGAACGATTATGGGAAATACCAGGGTAGCATGAGCAATCACGATAAGATGATAGACAATGTGATCATGACCTTACAGGGAAAAGAAACGATCATGGCCAATGCACAGGAAGGTAAAACGGTAGTAGGTATGATTGAAAAGATGTATGCGAGTATCTAAATGAATCCCTATGATGTGTAGCTTACTTAATCAGGTAATAGGCGATGGCTGCAACAGAAAAGACAGTTGACAATATCGACAACACCGTAGTGAGCATCAGATAGCGGCCAAGATGGTGGAAGGAGTCTGATAATGTGTCTTCGGCATAAGCGATAAAATACGATTTGGTGGCGGCGCCGAATTTTACCAGAAAAAAACCATTCAGGAAAAGGATAAAACACGAGAGTGCCATCATCAGAGCGAATAACCATTTGCCGGCACCCAACATGAACGCAAGTGCTTCCTGACTCATGCCGTTGATATTCATCAATGAATTGGCAATCAGGTCAAGATTGGCAAACACAAGAATGGCGATGAGCAGCATCAGGGCGGCTATCACCAGATAGACGATACCGATGAATTTTGCCCATTTGCCAGAGTTGACCAATTGAAATTGGCCTGAAGAATCGATATTGGTAACCTGTAAGATAGATTCGTTGTTTTCCATAATATTTTTAATGAGAAGCGGCAACAATTGCCGCGATGATTGCAATGAGTACGAAAAGAATCAACAAAGAGATGATGATCAAAAACAAGACTCCCATCACGATAAAGTATGTTCTTAAATGATAAAGTGCTTGGTAAAGATGCACCGAGTCGCCATTATCGAGACTGGATTTGGCATATTTGGAATAGTTAAGCAGGTTTATGCTCATGACCAGTGTTATGACCCCGGAGATAATAAAACTTAAAACTGTTCCAAATATATTCAGATTGCCTTTGATAGCACCGACTATAAGTTGCAGAAAAGCCAGACCGAGATTCACAAATGAAAGGACGGCTGCATACCGGGCCCATGTTACTGTAGTGGCAATATGAGTCTTTATAACGGGTGTGAGGTTCGTGTTGTTTTCCATAAGTTTAGATAAATTTATATTGAGGCGGCAGTTATCAGTAAAACGATGGCTATGATGCCATAGATACTAAGCAGGACAATGGCCATGATGCCCATGTATTTGAAACAATTTTTAAGATTTCGCAGGGCGGTATTTAACTCAAGTTGATCATTGTGCAACATCGCCTTTTTTATACCGAGGCCGAATCTGTAAAAAGTTAGTACAGGATAAAGATATAGAAAGGCGCCAATGATTAAACCGAAAATCATACCTATACCATACAGGCCTTCTGTCTTTGACATGGCTGTCAGTCCGCTGAAAAGCGCAGCTATAAACAATAGTCCGACTGCGATAAATCCGATGATACCGAGAAATCTGGCCCATTTAGCCATCTCTTTCAGGTTGTACCGGCTATCCTCATCAATAGTCAGGATAAACAATGAAGAGGTTTCTTTTTCGTTATACATAAGAGTTATTAATAAGCTCTGGCAAACAATACACGTTCCTTGCTTGGATTGCCACTCAGTATGCAAAAACCTTCTTCCTCTTTGTTGTTTAAAGGAATGCATCGAATTGTGGCCTTGGTTTGTGTTTTGATCGATTCCTCTGTTTCAGATGTTCCGTCCCAATGTGCACTCACAAAGCCTCCTGTTTCATCGAGTGTCTTTGTGAATTCATCCCAAGTATTCACCTCAGTGATATGTTCAGCACGATATTGATTCGCTTTATTGAAAATAGCAGATTGAATTTCTTCTAAAAGAAGTTGTACCCTTTCCTCCAATCCATCCAAGGGAACGGTAGTTTTTTCTTTAGTATCACGTCGTGCTAATTCCACTACATTATTTTCTATGTCTCTTGCTCCGATGGCAATTCGCAATGGCACGCCTTTCATTTCATACTCTGCAAATTTCCACCCTGGACGAGCGTTATCAGCATTGTCGTATTTAACTCTGATTCCTTTTTGTTTTAAGTTTTGTACTATGATGTTGGCTTTTCCATCGATGAGGATTTTTGATTCTTCTCCTTTATAAATAGGTACAATAACGATTTGAATAGGCGCCAATTTAGGAGGAAGTACAAGACCATCGTCATCGCTGTGCGCCATGACTAATGCACCGATTAATCGAGTGGACACTCCCCAGGAGGTAGCCCAGACATATTCAGATTTATTTTCCTTATTGACATAAGTGACATCAAAGGCTTTGGCAAAATTTTGTCCTAGAAAATGAGAGGTTCCGGCTTGTAAGGCCTTCCCGTCCTGCATTAGGGCCTCAATACAATAGGTATCTTCGGCACCTGCAAATCGCTCGTTGGCAGTTTTTACACCTTTTACGACCGGCATGGCCATATAGTTTTCAGCGAAGTCGGCATAAACTTCCAGCATTCGGGTGGTCTCTTCCACAGCTTCTTCCTTCGTGGCATGTGCTGTGTGTCCCTCCTGCCAAAGAAATTCAGCTGTCCGCAAGAAGAGACGGGTTCGCATTTCCCAACGTACTACATTGGCCCATTGATTGACCAAGATAGGCAAATCGCGATACGATTGTATCCATGTTTTATAAGTATTCCAGATAATTGCTTCGGATGTAGGTCGGACGACAAGTTCTTCTTCCAGTTTTGCTTCCGGGTCTACAATTAATTTGCCTTTATTATTAGGATCTGCTTTCAGGCGGTAATGAGTTACTACCGCGCATTCTTTTGCAAACCCTTCTGCATTTTTCTCTTCCGCTTCAAAGAGGCTTTTAGGAATGAAAATCGGAAAATAAGCGTTAACATGGCCGGTGTCTTTGAACATTTTATCCAATATATCGCGCATATTTTCCCAAAGGGCATATCCATATGGTTTAATGACCATGCATCCGCGAACAGCACTATAATCTGCTAATCCGGCCTTTAATACAAGGTCATTATACCATTGACTATAATCAACTTCTCTGGATGTAATCTCTTTACTCATAATTCTTTACTGTTAAGTCATTTAGGCTTTTTCTGTGTATTTTGTCGTAAGGGAAAGCCGTGCAAAATAACATTAACTTTAATCATAAACATAATATATTAAAGAATATGTACAATGCCATGTTTGCTATAGGGTTACACCTCTTAATTTTGGAAATCCCACTAAAATATTTATGGCTTGTTAAAGAGGCGGTCAAAGGGTTATTTTAATAAACTTTTTTACTGACTGATGGTCGAAGTGTCGTAACTTCGGAATGGAATACATGTTCCAGCTATCAAAATTCTTTAATTATGAAAAATGTAACCTTGGTCTTCTTAACCGCACTTCTTTTTGGGAGTACTTCAATATTGGGTCAGACTTATGATGATGTATATGATTCGGGTATGCCTAAGAAGGGAGACAAGATGCCGGCAGCCAGAGTATCTCAGAATGCAGAGAGCGAAAGCATCAAAGCGGATTCGTATCAAAGACAGAATTATTCAGAATCATCTCAGAAAAGCTATGTTTCAGATGATGAGTATATAGACTATAATGATGACGATTACTACTATGCCTCCCGGATTCGTAGGTTTAATAATTCATTTTGGCGATTTGGATATTATAGTCCCTTTTTTATGGACCCATTCTGGTGGGATATGAGTTATGATTACCCGTCATTCACTATTGGGTGGGGATATCCAAGTTGGTACTACGGTAATAACTGGGGTTATAATAATTGGAATAACTATGGTTGCTATTCAGGATATAATAATTGCGGGAATTATACTAGTTGGAATAGTTGGGGATGTAATTATGGATATAACAATTGGGGTGGTGGTTACTGTGGTTGGAACAATTACGGGTATGGTAATAATTATGGATATGGTTATCACAATGGCTACAATCAAGGTTATTGGGATGGTTTCTATAACAACAATAATTATGGTTACAATAATCATAAAGGATCCTATGTTTACGGGCCAAGAACCTCTTTTAATAGCGGTATTCGGAATAATCGAGGAACAATCCGTAATTCAAATACCACTTCGCCTGTCATGAATGACGGGATGAAATCAGTTCGCAATAGTGATTTTCCATTAAATACAATAAATAAAAATGAGGAGATTCATTCTATTGGTTCTAATGACGTCATGGGTGACAAGAATCATGTGATTCATAAAGAAGGGATACAAAATTCAACCTTACATCATGGTGAATATGACCCAAATGAAGCTCGGATTAGAAATCCATATCCATATCAGAATTCAACAAATAACAACCAACAGCAATCTGAAAGGTTAAACGGAAATCGAATTTCGAATCACGAACAGCAGGATGAGCAGAGTAATTCTAATCGTGTGGGAAATCAGCAGCAAGAAGAGAGACAAAACATGGATCGAATTGAAGAACAACAACGAAGAGAGAATGCTAACCCAAACCATATGGAAGATCATCAATTGGGGGAGCGTCAACGCACACAGAGCCAGCAACGAACAAATGAAGAACGAAACCGTGTGAGGGAACAACGTTACCAGTTACGGGAACAACAGAATAATGCCTCAGAACAAAGAAGAAATGAAAGTCCAAGAAATGATCGTCGCAGCGAGTCTCCGAGGATGGAGTCTCCGAGGATGCAAAGTCCTACAGGCGGCAGTAATTCTGGTGGGGCAAGAAGACGATAAATAAATCTAACATAACTGACTTGGATTGGTGATGTTTGTTATTTTGACACAATAACTTTTAATGTAATGATGAAAGCCCTGCTATCCTGCCTGATATTAATCTCAGTTTTCAGTGAGTGTGTTTACGCTCAGGATGAATTTGATGCACTTAGATACAGTTCTGCGCCTTATCAAGGGACAGCCAGAGGAATGGGTATTGGTGGCGCAGTAGGAAGCATTGGGGCAGACTTCAGTTCTCTATCTGTAAATCCTGCGGGTCTTGGGTTATATAAGAGCAGTGAATTGATTATTACTCCTTTGTTTACTATATCAAAAAATAATTCGACTTATTTAGGAACTCAATCGTCAGCAACTGATTCTAAATTAAATCTTGCGAATTACGGACTGGTCCTTTCAAGTAATTTGCAATCCAGATACAAAAACAGCAACTGGAAAACATTCAATTTCGGGCTAGGGATGAATCGTTCAGCCACCTTTAAGAATCAATTTATTTACCAAGGGGAAAATAATAACAGCTCGCTAATTGAGAGTTTTGCCGATGATTTTAATAGTTTGGGTGGTCTAAATCCGACATCGCTGAATAGCGTTAATTTTTCGGCCTATGGAGCCTATAAAACCTATTTAATTGACTACGGTAAAGGAATAGATTCCATGAAAGCTGTATCGTACGTTCCTTATGTCACAGGCTTGAATCAAACTAAAAAAGTGACAGAGAAAGGGGGAATGGCTGAGTATCTGGTGAGTATTGGTGGAAATTACATGGAAAAACTTATGCTTGGAGCGTCATTGGGTATTATAAATGTCAAATATGAAAAAAGGATGCAATTTATTGAGGAAGATGTTTCGGGAGACCTCACTAATGATTTTAGGTATTTTACATATTCGGAACAACTTACGACTTCAGGAACTGGAATCAATTTAAAGTTGGGCGCCATCTATAAGCCGAATTCAAAAGTTAGATTCGGGTTAGCATTGCATACGCCAACCCATATTGAATTGAATGATGCATCTTCCATATCGATGGTATCTCATACCGACAGTTTATTACTTCATAGTAACCCGGGAACAAATCCAGTAACAACATACAATCAGGATTCAGTATTGGTCTTCAATTATTCATTGAATACTCCTTACAAAGTGATTGCAAGTGCAATGTTCCTTTTTGGTAAAAGGGGATTTGTTACTGCTGATTTGGAATATTTGAGTTACGCTTCTATGAAATACAATTATGGAATCGGTTATGAAAATGCAACTGATGCAATCAATCATGTGATTCAGAGCACTTATAAAGAGGCAGTGAATATTAGAGTGGGGGGAGAAGCTAAACTTAGTAACTTCTGTATAAGAGGGGGCTTTGGATACTTTGGGTCGCCTTATGCGGTAAAAAGAAATACCTCGGATGGTTCGAAGACCATAATCAGCGGTGGTATTGGTTATCGTGAACAATACTGGTTTGTAGATGCTGCTTATAGCCATTCCTTACAAAGAATTAATGACGTTCCGTATGTTCTGACAAGAGTAGACGCTAATGTGCAAAGTGCCGCAATTAAAAATGGAATATCAAATATTTCAGTAACTTTTGGCGTTAAATTTTAGCACATAAGATAAATCGATTAATTCAAAACAGGAGCTACAGTTTTTCAATCATTTTCAAAAAAAGCATCATCCCGTTTCTTTTTTCCAAGTCAAATCTGAAGCTGATATTTTCTGAGTAATAAGTATTCAAGTCATAGGGAAGGAATGGTTTTTCG
>CAIQUX010000159.1 GCA_903875055.1 uncultured Bacteroidota bacterium | reverse complement strand
TTTTTCTTTTGTTCGATGCTATTGCTAATTGTCAGAATGTCCAAACCAATACATTCATTGCTTTTGTGATGGTCGGTTCTTATATCTATATTTATACTAAGCAGGAAGCAAAAGCTGCTTTTCTGACCATATTGGGATTTTTTATTAAGTTATATGGTATTGTTGGTTTGGGTTTGTTTTTTTTCGTCAAACGAAAACCCAGATATATCCTGTTCTTGTTATTGTCGGCAGTGGTGTGCTATTGTCTTCCTTTATTCATTACCAATTTTAAATTCATAAACCAAAGTTATGTCGATTGGTGGGTGGAACTTGGCCATAAAAACGGAACCAACAGTGATGAACAGAACGTGCATCAAAATATGTCGGCGATAGGTTTTTTTATGAAACTTACAGGAAGGCAAGCCTTCAACATGACGTACGTCGTGATCCCTGCTTTCGTGTTACAATTGCTGCCAATGATTCGAAGGAGATTGTTTCACAATACGCAATTCCAGCTTCATTATCTGGCATCTCTGATGATGTTTATTATTTTATTTAATACGGCCACTGAAACCTCGACCTATATTATAGGAGCCACTGGCGCAGGTATATGGTGGTTAACGCAAAAGAAATCTACATCAACTGCCATGATCGTGTTTGTACTATTCGTTTTTCTGGCAGGAACATTAAGTACCACGAGTCTTGTACCTTCGTATGTCAATTATGACATCTTTCGTAAATACTCTTTGAAATCGATTCCATATTTAATGGTTTGGTGTATCTGTATTTATCAACTGATTTTGAGTAAATTCGAAGCAGAAATATGAACTGTATGAGCAAGAAACTGACTATCATCATTCCGGTATACAATGAGTCGTCGAATATTTTTCGAGTGGTTTCTGAGATTTCAAAGGTAACTATTCCTTACCCTTACGAAATTCTGTTTATCAATGATGGGAGTACCGACGATACTGAGCTGGTTTTAAAGGAGATCGCATGTACAAAAAAGCATGTTTTCTTTATCAGTTTTGTAAGAAATTATGGTCACCAAATGGCACTTAAAGCTGGCATGGATGCGGCAACCGGAGATGGTGTGATCAGTATGGATGGGGACTTGCAGCATCCTCCGTCGCTCATTCCATTATTGATCAGGAAATGGGAGGAAGGTTTTGATATAGTAATTACTAAACGCCAGGATCATAAGAATATTCCATTTATGAAAAAGGCGATGTCCGCTTTATTTTACAAGGTGATCAATGCCTTGTCATCGGCACACATCAGCTATGGCGAAGCGGATTTTAGATTTTTAGACAAGAAGGTGGTAGCTGTTTTTAAAAAAATACATGAACCGGATTTGTTTTGGCGTGGAATGGTTAGATGGGTGGGTTTCAAGTCTACTGAAGTCAGTTATCAGGCCGAGGAGCGTTTTAAGGGAGAAAGTAAATACACGTTTAAAAAAATGGTATCGCTGGCACTCAATGGCATTTTGTCATTTAGTACTAAGCCCCTTTATTTTTCAATCTATGTTGGTTTTGGATGTGCCTTCACCAGTATCCTGGTTTTTATTTATGTGTTGATCAGCTTTTTTTCAAATCGTGTTGTGCCTGGTTGGACCAGCACATTGATTATCATGTCTTTCTTTAGTGGTGTGCAGCTTGTGTTGATTGGAATCATAGGGTTATACATTGGTAAATTATTTGTGCAGGTAAAAGACAGACCCTTGTATATCATCAATGAATCGACTTATGGGAATGCCGACTAAGACTATATTGTTAACCTTCGATGTGGAAGAGTTTGACACACCGTTGCTCCATAACATACCAATACCCATGTCGGAGCAAATGAGAATCAGTCAGGAAGGGTTGTTGAATATTTGTGCCCTTCTTAAACGACTTGGCCAACCGGTTTGCACCTTTTATACGACCGCAAATTATGCATTACACTTTCCTGAAACGATTATTGACTTGTCGAAACAACATGAAATTGCGTCGCACACTTATTATCACAGTACATTCAAGCCAAGTGATATACATGATTCGAAAATTTGTCTTGAGGGAATTATTGGAAAGGAAATTGCTGGTTTCAGAATGCCCAATATGGCAGCCTTTGATAAAAGATTGATTCATCAGGCAGGTTATCAATATGATTCCTCGATCAATCCTACATGGTTACCTGGTAAGTATAATTATCTGAAATATCCCTTGCATCCCTTTTCATATTTTGATACGATGGAAATTCCGGTGTCCGTAGTGCCTTATCTTCGCTTTCCGTTATTCTGGCTTTCGTTTAAGAATCTGCCGTTGTGGTTATATATTCAACTCTGCAATTTTACATTAGCAAGAACAGGGTGCTTGCATTTATATTTTCATCCCTGGGAATTTGCCGATTTGTCAATGTTTCGTATTCCGGGTTTTATTAGAAATCCGGATGGAATACAATTGGTAAATAAATTAGAAAAGTTTATCCGGTATTATCAAGCCAGAAGTGATGTCAAATTTGAGCGAACTTTTGATTACATCAAACCATTTATCCTGACAAATTGATTGTCGATGTATAAAAGGATACTTTGCTTTGGAAATGGCCTTTGACAATTTTTCAAATGCTCATTGATTACATGCCTTTCAATTCGCTCACGAGATCCTGTAATACTTTTTTAGCATCACCGAAAAGCATGGATGTTTTTGGTTGATAAAACAAAGCGTTCTCGATACCGGCATAACCCGGTTTCATACTACGTTTGTTGACTATGACATGCGTGGCGTTCTCCACTTCCAAGATCGGCATGCCATAAATCGGACTGGCAGGGTCATTCTTCGCAGCCGGGTTCACAACGTCGTTAGCGCCAAGTATCAACACCACATCGGTTTGTGCAAACTCAGGATTGATTTCTTCCATCTCAAGCAATTTCTCATAAGGTACATCCGCTTCAGCCAGCAATACATTCATGTGACCAGGCATACGACCTGCCACCGGATGAATTGCATATTTTACATCCACCTCTTTTTCTTCCAGAACTTTTTCCAGTTCATGACAGATATGTTGTGCTTGTGCCACGGCCAACCCATAACCTGGTACGATGACTACTTTCTTGGAATAGGCCATTAAAACAGCTGTGTCACTCAATGAAATTTCTTTATAGGCACCACCGACTTCCTGAGCAGCACCACCTGCTTTATTTCCGCCAAAGGCGCCGACAATCACATTTGTCAAAGAGCGGTTCATGGCTTTACACATCAAGATGGTCAGGATGGTACCGGCACTTCCTACCAAGATTCCACCTGTCAACATCACCGGATTGCCATACAAAAATCCACCGCATGCTGCAGCCACACCTGTGAATGAATTCAACAAAGAAATCACAACAGGCATATCAGCACCACCGATTGGCATGACAAATAATACACCATACAAAGCAGCAACACCTAATAATACATAAAATAAGATTACCGGTGAGGCGATCATGCCAGTCATGATGCATACAATAAGAATGACTATAAATGCCATCAAACCGATATTCACCACTTGTTGCATCGGTAAAGTTTTGTCGTTGATATTACCATTCAGTTTGCCAAAGGCAATCATAGAGCCAAAGAATGAAACCGTTCCGATAACAAGACCTACAAGTATCGTCATAGCCGTTAGATTATTCAAGTCAGCGGATCCTTCATGCATCAAATGTTTAAATTCAACAATAGAAATGATGGCGGCACAGGCGCCTCCCATTCCGTTAAACAGACTAACCATCTGAGGCATCGCTGTCATCTGCACCTTCTTGGCCGCTACAGTACCCATGATGGTTCCGATGATCAAGGCGATAAAGATCCAGATGAGGTTTATTATCTTGTCTGAAAGATCTCCTGTATAATAAAGGAACAAAGTGCCAATAATGGCAATGGTCATGCCGAAGGCAGCCACCAAATTTCCTTTCTTGGCTGTATCCGGATGCGATAACATTTTAAGTCCGACAATGAATGTCACTGAACCGATCAGATAACATAACTTGAGTAGTAAATCTTGCATAATGATTTTATTTTTAACCCGATTTCTTGATATCGAAGTATTATTTTGTTTTTTTCTTTTTAAACATCTGTAACATCCTGTCTGTTACCACAAATCCACCGACTACATTCAGTGTTCCTAAGAGTACGGCCAGGAAACCGAGAATCATGACAGGGATGTCGCTACTGTTGGCATTCAGCATCACGATGATGGCACCGATGATGACCACGCCATGAATCGCATTGGCGCCACTCATCAGCGGTGTGTGCAGTACGGAAGGTACCCGTGAGATCACCTCGATACCCAGAAAGATAGAAAGGATCACAATCGTGATCATGTTGTAATTGGTACTGAAAAATTGTATAAACGAATCCATGATATGTTTTTAATTGTTAGTTGAGAGTTGCTGTTTGTTTAGTTGGAGAATATCAATTGAACGTGCATGTTCAACGACTAATTGATTAGTTGTGCCGTCCTTTCATTTACAATCTGTCCGTCGTGCGTGATACAGGTTCCTTTAACGAGATCATCTTCGAAATTCAGATTGATATTACCGTCTTTATCGATAATCAATTTCAGGAAGTTGAAGATATTCTTGCCATACATCTTACTGGCATCGGAAGCCTGCATCGAAGCAAGATTCGAATTACCGATGATGGAGACATTATTGACCACTACCGTTTCATTATTCTTGGTATAATCGGTATTGCCACCTGTTACTGAAGCCAGATCGATGATAATACTGCCTGAACGCATATTGGCGATCATGTCTTTAGTAATCAGAATAGGCGCTTTCTTGCCTGGTATCTGCGCGGTCGTGATGATGATATCGGCTTTAGCAGCACTTTCGGCAATTTTTTGTTTTTGTTTTTGAAGGAACTCTTCAGTTTGCTCAACCGCATATCCTCCTGCTTTGCTTGCATCAGCAGCGCCTTCCACTTCGACAAATTTTGCACCCAGACTCATTACTTCTTCTTTTACGGCTGGACGAGTATCAAATACTTCTACCACAGCTCCCAAACGCTTAGCGGTCGCAATGGCTTGAAGTCCTGCTACACCGGCACCCAATATCAGCATCTTGGCCGGTGTGATACTTCCTGCTGCCGTCATGAACATCGGGAAGTAACGGCTATAGGTAGTTGCTGCCAACAACACTGCTTTGTAACCGGCGATATTAGCCTGACTACTTAGCACGTCCATCGATTGCGCCCGGGTCGTACGCGGTATGGTATCCATACTGAAGGTCGTAAACCCTTTAGAAGCCCATTCCTTCATCAGCTGAAAATTAAAAAGGGGCTGATAAACCCCTAATACGACTGCTTTCGATTTAAAATTTGTTTCTGAAGGTTGCGTTATCGATAATAAAATATCTGCTTGCGACAACACTTCACTTCTAGTATGAATGGCAGCTCCGGCTTTTGTATAATCCGCATCTGCTGCGAAGGCCGTATCACCTGCGCCGGATTCGACGATCACTGAGGTGTTTAGTTTTACAAATTGAGCTACGATTTCCGGTAAGGCCGAGACCCTGTTTTCTCCGGTGGGTTCTTTTAATATTCCAATTATCATGGTGCGAAATTAGGGCACTAAATTACGATAAAAAAGTATTTAATTAAAATGAGTTAAAATTTATGCAATAAATTATAGTGAGAGACGTTATTATTCAAAGATGAATTCCCATGATTTGATGCTGACTTTCTAAAAATTAATGTTCCATGCAATGATTTATACGTCACCAACACCGTATAAAGATGAAAGCGAAGAAGCTTCTTCAAACCGATATCCTCGATATCATTTTCGATCAACGCAACAAGGAATATGGCGCCTATGAACTCCGTCGTAACTATCATGCAAGAGCAAGAAAGGCCGTCGCTTTATCAATGGTGATTGCGCTGGTCGCCATCTCAGCGCCACTGATTGCCGGCTTAATGACAGAGAATCCAGACATCACCCTGCATGGGTCGAAGGATCCAACCATATTTACGAATATCCCGGTTCCACCCCCACCGCCTCCCAAGCCGCATCTTGTTGTGCCTTCCGGTCCAAGGATTAAGCCTGCAATTACACCACCAATCATTGTCAAAGCGATCAATGACCCGCTGCCGGTTGCTCCGGATCCTATTGTGCCATCCATTCCATCAGTACCATCAAGTCCGCAAAGTCCCGGCGGTCCGACAGTCGCATTCAACCCCAATGGGCCATCAGGTCCTCATACACCGATCATCGACCCTGTTCTGCCTGAAATAACCTATAACGAAATCAATGTGGAGCAGCAGCCTGAATTTCCTGGCGGCGAAGAGGCTCTTATGTCTTATTTGAGTGCCCATATTCGATATCCTTCCAAAGCCATTGATAAAGAAATCGGTGGGCGGGTTGTGCTTGGATTTGTCGTGGATAAGAACGGAGAAATTGACGAATTGAAGGTGCTCAAAGGCTTAGGATATGGCTGTGATGAAGAAGCGATGAGGGTTGTAGGCGGTATGCCGAAATGGAAACCAGGAAAGAATAACGGCAAAGCAGTGAATGTATATTTCAATTTGCCGATTGTTTTTGAAATGAAATAGATTTGTTTTTAGTTGAATAAAATAGAGTCGCCTGCGTGCGGCTTTATTTTTTTAACAAGATAGAACGATATCTCACAGATTAAAGTAGTGTGAATACGAGCAGTTCTATTATTTTTGCCCTTCAAGACTTTTACCATGACGGATAATCAACAAATCGTATTGCAACTTCAGAATGCCCAGATTTATCAGGGTGGTGTATTGATATTAGGTGACGTGAATCTAACGGTGCACAAAGGGGAGTTCGTTTACCTGATCGGTAAAACCGGTACGGGTAAATCAAGTTTGTTGAAAATTTTATACGGGAATATCCCTTTGATGCAAGGAGAAGGCAGTGTTTGCGGATTCAATCTGCGTGATCTGACATGGAAGAATGTACCTTTTCTCCGAAGGAATCTCGGTATCGTATTTCAGGATTTCCAGTTGCTTACAGACCGTAATGTGAATGAGAATCTCTTGTTTGTGCTTCGTGCGACAGGTTGGACCGATAAGAACCTGATGCAGGAAAAGATCAATAGTGTGTTGGGTAAAGTTGGGTTGAAAGGGAAAGGGAACAAGATGACGTATGAAATGAGTGGCGGTGAACAGCAACGTGTCGACATCGCGCGCGCCTTACTCAATAATCCGAAATTGATATTGGCCGATGAGCCAACTGGTAACCTCGATCCAGATACCTCTGATGAAATCATGGCTTTGCTTCATTCTATCTGTGCCGATTATGGTACCGCCATCATCATGGCAACGCATGATTACAGTATCTTGCAGAAATTCCGTTCACGTATTCTTCGCACCGAGCATGGAAGAGTAGTGGATAATGCCAGTGTGGTTTATTAATAAAAAATTGGGTTGCTTTACCTTCGTCTGCTGAGATAGCGTCTTTCCTTTATTCTCCCTACATTTGCCCTTCAGAACACATGAAGGTTTTACTCACCACTTTAAATTCAAAATATATCCATAGCAATCTTGCGGTGCGTATTTTGTATTCGCTCAACCGATCTTACGAAGGGTTAGATTGGAAAGAATTTACCATCAAGGAGCCGCAGGATGAAGTGGCTGCTCATTGCGCGGTCTATGATGTGGTGGCTTTCAGCTGTTATATCTGGAACATCACGCAAACATTGCAAGTGGCTGAAAAGATAAAGCAACTCAATCCATCTGTGAAAATCATGCTTGGCGGCCCCGAAGTGAGTTATGAATGGCAGGATGTGATA
>CAIQUX010000158.1 GCA_903875055.1 uncultured Bacteroidota bacterium | reverse complement strand
GGTGCATATTGTATATGTTCCACCATCATCGTATACCTCTTTCAGGCACATATTCTACCTGTTTCACTATCATCGCATACCTCTTTGAGGTAGAACATGTAACTCTTTCAGTTACATATTGTACCTGTTTAAGGTATAAAAAAAAGCTCCAATCCAACCTATATCGGCTAGTCTGGAGCTATGTTAAAGAAATAGAAGAAAGTCTATTTCTCTCTAAAAATATTAATTATTGAGTAAAAGGCAATTTACTTGTTCATCGTAGCCAGAAACTCTTCATTACTTTTTGTAGAGCGCATTTGCATTAGAATGAAGTTCATTGTTTCTTCAGGGTTCATATCACCGATATGTTTTCGGAGGATATGAAGTTTGTTCATCACTTCCTTATCGTGCAACAAATCGTCACGACGGGTCGATGAGGCCATGATATCGATGGCAGGATAAATACGCTTGTTAGCCAGTCGACGGTCGAGTTGCAACTCCATGTTACCGGTACCTTTGAACTCTTCAAAAATCACCTCATCCATCTTGCTTCCGGTATCAATCAGGGCCGTAGCGAGTATGGTCAATGAACCTCCAAATTCAATTTTACGTGCCGCGCCAAAAAACTGCTTAGGCTTCTGCATGGCATTAGCTTCAACACCACCACTCAGTACTTTACCTGATGAAGGCGCTGTGGTATTGTGTGCACGGGCAAGTCGCGTGATACTATCTAACAGGATAACCACATCATGACCAACCTCCACCAGACGCTTGGCCTTTTGCAGGGCGATAGTTGATACTTTCACATGCTTTTCGGCCGGTTCATCAAAAGTCGATGAAATGACTTCGGCTTTCACGCTTCGTTCCATATCGGTCACCTCTTCTGGACGCTCGTCAACCAGGACGATCATCAGATAACATTCAGGATGGTTTGCAGCGATGGCATTGGCTACTTCTTTAAGCAACATGGTCTTACCTGTCTTAGGCTGAGCCACAATCAAACCACGTTGTCCTTTACCAATCGGTGAAAACAGATCCATGATACGGGTACTGAAATTGTTGGCTGTAGTACACAGATTTAATTTCTCATACGGGAATAATGGTGTGAGATAATCGAATGGCACACGATCGCGGATTTCATCCGGAGACTTGCCATTGATAGAAGTCACTTTAGTCAGGGCAAAATATTTTTCACCTTCTTTCGGAGGTCGTACGCTACCGATTACGGTATCACCTGTTTTCAAACCGAACACCTTGACTTGTGAATGAGATACATACACATCATCCGGTGAACTCAAATAATTATAATCGCTTGAACGAAGGAAACCGTATCCGTCGGGCATCATTTCCAATACACCTTCAGAATCTACCTGTCCGTCATATTCCAGATTGAACTTCGGTGTCTTTTTAAATTTAAAATCAGCCTCATTCAGGTTCGCTGACTGATCGCCACCTTGTCCGTCAGCAGACTGATCGCGTTGACGCGGATTATTGTTTTTCTCCGGAGGGAAGAACGTAGTTTTTAGTGTATCCTTTTCTTGTACCGGTTGTTGTATCGGTTGTTGTATCGGTTGTTGTGGACGTTGATGAGGAGGCTTAGGTCCTTGCTTATGCGGAACCGGTTGAGCTTTTGCTTCCACAGATGCCACTTCTTCCGTGGCTACGGTAGCTGGTTCTTCAGATTTCAGTAACAAGGCTTTTGCTTCCTTTGCCGCCAATTCAGCCAGATGTTTTTCATTCATACGGGCAATGATGGCCTCTACATTACTGACCTTTTTTTCGTCAAGGGCCGGCTTCTCTTTGGCAACATGATGTTTAGGTGCCGCAACGGCTATTTCTGTCTTTACAGCGTTCTTTTTAGGTGCACCTTTTTTAGGTTTGGCAGCCTTATTTGACAAAGGTTCTTTGACGGGTTTGGCATCAGCATGAATTACTTCGACAACTGGTTTTATGTCAATTGTTTCTGCGGGTGCAGACACTTTTGCTTCAGCTTTTTTGGCCAGCACTTTCTTGGCTTTTGCTGGTTTATCAACCACGTCTTCCTTGACCGGTTTAGGTGCAGGGCCTTTTTTTAATTTCACTGAAGGAAGCACAGCCTGTGCATCGAGTATTTTATAAATAAGAGCTTGTTTTTCTGTGCCTGCTGCGTCTTTGATGTCTAATTTTTTTGCAATATCAAGCAACTCAGGAACGATCATATCGTTCAATTGAAGAATGTCAAAATTCATACGTAAGGGATATTTCGTTAGTAACGAACAATGTTTAAAATAAAGAGAGGATAAGTTTGTTGAAATAGAAAGAATCCCGTGATAATACTGACTTTTGCTTACTTATCTGAATAGCTTTCTGATGCAAGATTACACCGCTTTTTTAGATTC